>JADFIF010000168.1 GCA_022566795.1 Chloroflexota bacterium | reverse complement strand
CAAATGGAGCTCGGACAGAACATGGCGCTCTATTGCGGGGTCGTGAAGGTCTACAAGGCCAATGCCGCGATTGCCAGCAACGCCGTAAGCACTCACCACATGACCCGAGAGGGATTTGTCGCTCTTTACGAGACCATCTTCGGATTCAGCCTGCCGAACACTGCAGCACAAGCGCTGAAGACAGCGGAAGACACACGGGATGCTGTCATGCATGGCAAGCCGGCAACCGATCGTCGGTTACGGAATGCGATCGCAAGGATTCTCGAATACGCGCAGGCGATAAACAAGCAGCTGCACGGCGCGCATCAACTTAGACCATTTGGTGACCTGAGAGGCTTCTCTGGTCGTGCCAAGAAGCTCCCAAAGAGCACGACGCGGTTCATGCTTAAGGGCATGGGTTTCACGATCGCATAGCAGTGTTGCTTGAGGTACCATGTTCGTTTCCAAGATTACGATTGAGGGATTTCGGTGCTTTGGTTACGGGGCTGATCGCTTCGAGTTAGCCCTGAGGGCCGGGCTGACGGCGCTGGTGAGTGATACTACCATAGCTCTCGTCAAACACGGTGCGTTGCTTGGGTCCAGGCAGTCTGATAGGGAATCCCGGTTGAGATGGCGATTGACAACATGAAAAGGGGTGGTCGTATAGTCAGTGCCATTCCAGAATAATGTGTTTATGGAATGCACTGAATTTCACTTGGGAAATATCTGGTGAGAAGATACTGCCATCTGGAAAGAAGCAGGAGGGCTAACAGTGGCAACCGTTTATGTCCGTCACTTTAATTTGAATAAGTCACTCAATGATGATGAGGTTTTGGGATTCTGGAAATTTATGATGGAAGAGCTTAAACCAGCCGCTGAAGAAGTAAATGGAATAAATTCAGTAAAGTACTATTCTGGTGCTGGTGCACTCCGAGCAGACTTGCGCTTGGTCATAGATATGGGAGATGGAGGCGCATATGAACGACTCCTGCATGACTCAACTGTTCGCAAGTTACTGGCCAGAATGTACGCTGCTTTGGATCTTGATACATCTACACAGCTATTCAATCGGGAAATTGATTCTGAGTTGATAGCAGCTTTAAGCAGCGCCGTTGAGGAGCTTGTAGAAGAACATAAAGCGGCGGGGCGTACGCTCGTAGGTGGAAACTTGGGCGCATTCACGGCTGGTCTTGGACTCGGTCGTGAAGTGGGAGAACAGATAGTACAACAGCAACGATCCAACCCAACTTCGTAATAGAAATAGCGGTACCATCCAATATGTACCAAAGTAATAGGCCAATCGACCTGACTGGACAGGTGGCGCTCGTCACCGGTGGCGGACGCGGACTCGGACGAGGTTTTGCCCAGGCAGTTGGTGCAGGTGTTGCGGTGGCGGCCCGATCCTAGAATCAGTCCGACTTCGTACGCCGTCTGGGGATTGAGGAGCTACGACGGCTTCGATGGAACCGACTCCACAGCAAAGTATCGAAATATCTAGGTTCAGCGGATACGTCTTGGCGAAGTGGCGAGGCTGCCCTACCGCTCCATCTCCTCGAGGCGGTCGTCGTCGATGCCGAAGTGGTGCGCCACCTCGTGGACGACGGTGTCCCTGATCTCTCTGACCATCTCCTCGTCGCTGTCGCAGATGGCCTCGATGGCGCCCTGAAATAGCGTTATCTTGTCCGGCAGGACCATGTCGTAGCCGTAGCGGTCGGTGAGCGGAATCCCCTCGTAGAGCCCCAGGAGGTGGGCGCCCTCCTCGATGCCGGTCCCCACGAGCTGCTCCCTGGTCGCCAGGTCCTCAACGACCACGTCGACATTGTCCAGCGCCCGGGCGATCTCCTCGGGAAGCTGCTCCAGCGCCTTGCGGACCATCCGCTCGAACTCTGCGGTCGTCATGCGGCAAGTGTAGCAGAGTCGCCGCCGGCCATCAGCCCGTCAGCCATCAAAGGCAAACGCATTGTTCCCACGCAAGGGCCCTCGGGTGTTTGTTCCTGGTGGCACGTCCCTTCGACAGGCTCAGGGCAGGCTCCCCAGACCCCTTGCCAGTCCCGACAAGTCGGGATCTGGACTCCCCGAACGGGCTTTTGACATAGTCACTGAGAGCTTCCTCAGGAGTAGGCGCTGGCTCCGCTGTGTGGCGCCTGAGATGTCTCGACTCCGCTCGACATGACATGGGGAGCCATCTGCTAACCACTACTTCTAACGATACCCGCCATCAGGCGCTGGCAGTCAGTCATCGCGATTTCGGCGACGCTTGACCCCGTAACGGCGGTGTTCTAACGTAGGGTCGCCGCCCGAGGCATCCGCGCTCTTCGGGGGCGCTGCTAATGTCAGGAGGAAGCCGTGAAGGTCACGCAGATCAAGAGCTACCCCGTCGCCGACAGCGAGGGACGGCCATACTTCATCGTGAAGGTCGAGACCGACGCCGGCATCTACGGCCTCGGCGAGATCGGTATTCGCTGGTGGGGCGCGGCCGTCGAGAAGGCCATCGAGCACCTGTCGGAGATCGTGATCGGCGAGGACCCATTCAGCACCGAGCGGCTATGGCAGCACATGTTCAGAGGCGGGTTCTTCCCCGCCGACAAGGTCTACTGCTGCGCCATCAGCGCCATCGACATCGCCCTGTGGGACATCAAGGGCAAGGCGGTGGGCATGCCGGTCTACAAGCTCCTGGGAGGTCCGGTCCGCGACAAGGTGGTCTGCTACCCGCACACTCAGGGACGCACCACGTCCGAGCTAGTCGACAACTGCACGGCGCACGTGGACGCCGGCTGGAAGTTCGTCCGATGGAGCCAGCCGGAGACGAGCGGGACCTTCGAGGGCAGCGGCGACGGCCAACGACTGGAGCCGGTCGAGTCGATGCGCATCGCCGAGGAGCAGATGGGGCTGGTCCGCGAGGCCGTCGGCCCCGACATCCAGATCTGCTTCGACGTCCATACGCGGCTCGACACCGCGCACGTCGTCTCCATGTGCAAGACGCTGGAGCCCTTCCGGCCCTTCTTCATCGAGGACCCGCTGCGGTCGGAAAATCCCGCCAGCTACCGGACGCTCGCCCGCCACGTCTCGCTGCCCATCGCGGCGGGCGAGCAGTGGGCCAGCAAGTGGTCCTTCCGGGAGGTCATCGAGGAGGAGCTCATCAGCTACGCTCGCATCGACCTTTGCATCGTCGGCGGCCTCACGGAGGCCCTCAAGATAACGCACTGGGCCGAGACCCACTACATCGACATCGTTCCGCACAACCCGCTGGGTCCCGTGAGCGCGGCGGCGTGCGTGAACCTGTGCATGGCATCGACCAACGTGGGCGTCCAGGAGATGCCTCGGCGGCCGGGCAGCTTCGCCACCGACCTGTTTCCGAAGCAGATCGAGTGGGCCGACGGTTACGCGTGGGTCCCAGACGCGCCCGGCCTGGGCGTGGAGTTCGACGAGGACCTAGCCCAGCAGCGACGCGTCAGCCCCACCGGCTGGCCCCCGCTGCTGCGCCGCAACGACGGCGCGTTTACGAACTGGTAGCAATTGGTGGAAGCATCATGCGCCTGAGGGGCGGGTTAGGCCGAGCGTCTTGCCCGCACCTCGATTATGGTTGTACTCTAGGCGGCGGTAGTCCCCTCTGCGCCGCGGGGCGGACGATAGTCGAGGATGCACCCGGTGCAGCAACACTGCGAAGGAGATCAGTGCAGCTATGGCAAATCTGTCGAGGTCAGTCGCCATCGTGGGCGTCGCCGAATCGGACGAGATAGGGAGGGTCGAGAATAAGTCGTCTCTCCAGCACCACGCTGAGGCAGCCTACAACGCGCTCGAAGACGCCGGGCTCTCGATCAGAGACGTCGACGGCCTGCTAACGGCCGGCTTCTCGACCCTGACGCTGGCCGAGTACCTCGGCATCGAGCCCAAGTACACCGACACGACGGCCGTGGGAGGCTCGTCGTTCATCATACACATCGCGCACGCCATGGCGGCCATCAACGCGGGATACTGCGAGGTGGCGCTGGTAACGCACGGCGAGGCCGGCAGGAGCGCCCGCAGCCGCGCCGGCGCCAACCAGTCGGAGCCGGGCCCGCAGTTCGAGATCCCGTACGGCTTCATCGGCGCGCCCATCAACTACGCGATGACGGCCCGCCGGTATATGCACCAGTACGGCGAGGACTACGCCCGTCAGGGGATGGCCGAGGTTGCGGTGGCGACGCGCAAGTGGGCGCTGAAGAACCCCAAGGCCTACATGAAGGACCCCATGTCCTTCGACGACTATCACAACTCTCGCTGGATATCGTGGCCCTTCCACCTGTTCGACTGCTGCCTGGTGACCGACGCCGGCGGCGCGTACGTGATCACCACGCCCGAGCGTGCAAGGGACCTGAAGAAGAAGCCCGTATGGGTGCTCGGAGCGGCGGAGGGTCACGACCACGGCATCGTGAGTCAGATGCCGGACCTCACGCGGACGTGGGCCAGGGTTACAGGGCCCAAGGCCCTGGAGCGGGCCGGCGTGACGCACAAGGACATCGACCTGG
>JADFIF010000064.1 GCA_022566795.1 Chloroflexota bacterium | reverse complement strand
CCCCTTGTCCTGGGCCCTTCTGCTGGGACTAGACTACCTGGTACTTATTGCCTCCCCAGACAAAGATGACGGCTCTTCCTGTAAAGATGCGCCAAAGTTCCATGCGGCCGCCCAGAGCCATCAGGGAGGGCTGCGCCCGTACCTGCGACGTTCCGATGGGCGCGTTATGCGGGGAACGGTAACGGGGAAGGGTAAAAAGGAGAACGGGAGGACAGCGGAGAAGCGGACGAGTGCCGTCGGGCTAGTGCTTGCCTCGAACACCCGCCTTGCCGGAGAGCTTGATGTCGGTCTCTTCGCCAGCCAGGGGCGTGAAGTCGTACTCGATGGACCAGCGTGCCTCGGGATCGGGGGTGGGCGCCTGATGGGGGAACTCGCCTGCCAGCCGCGCGCCGCCTCCGGGCACATTGTTGAGTGTAATGCTGCCGCCAAGGGCTCCGAGGCGCTCCTCGAGACCGAGAAGACCCACATGGCCCTCCTTGCGGCGAGCCACAACGCGTTTTGGGTCGATACCCTCGCCATTGTCGATCACGTCGAGCGCGACATACTCCGGGCCATACTCGGCGGTAACCCGAGCCTCGGTTGCTACCGCGTGATCGAGGATGTTCCTCAGGCCTTCCTGGATGAAACGATAGATCACGACCCCAACGGCAAGAGGAGGGCTCCAGTCATCTGGAACGCCCCTCACGTCCATCTTCAGATGGACCTCAGTCATGGCCAGGCCGCTGCCCTGGAGGTCCTGACACAGCGCTTCCAAGGCTGCCAGCAGCCCGAGGTCCTGAAGCAGCGATGGGAAGACACCCTTCATGATGCGGCGCAAGCTGTCTTCGGCCCTGGTGAGCGTGCCCAGCACATGGTCGAGCTGCTGCCGCACCAGATCGGGCTTGGTGTTCAAGTAGTCGCGGATGAGGTTGATTCGCACAACGGAACCGACGACCATCTGAATGGGCTCGGCGTGGATCTCCGTGGCCAGCGACAGGCGCTCCTCGTCTCGCGCCTGCACCATGTAGCGTTGGATCTCCTTGATGTGCTCCATATTCTCACGCTGAATTCGGTCGGCCTCAGTTAGACGGATGCCTTCGAGAAGGAGAGCGCCCTGCTGTCCGAGTGCCCGCAAGAACTCTATCTCTTGCCAGGAGTAGATGCCCCCGCCGGCCTTGGCTCCCACGACGAGGATACCTTCCAGCGTGTCACGGCCCATCATCGAAACGTAGATGGTCGCGTTCAGAGCCGAAACCACGGCATGGCTCTGCGACGTCATGGTCTGGAACTGCGGCTCGACGCTCAGCTCACTGTGGAAAACCGGCAAGGGCTGGTTGGCGAGCCACTGAGTGAGGGGGTGGTTCGGAGCCAGCGGCTGGTCGGGCGGCTCGTCATAGCCGTGCGACAGGAGCGGCCTCGCATAGCCGTTTTCCAGGAGCAACACCGCAGACTGGTCGGGACGGACTATCTTGTGAAGCAGTTTCAACACGGTGTCGGCGACCTGGAGCGTGTTCGCGCCAGTCTGCCCCGTCCCAAGAGTCAGAAGCGATTGGAGCTCGCCCCGGAGGTCCTTTTCGAGCCTTGCCCGCAGCGATGAGTCGAGCAGGCGCCAGGCCGGTTCGGCCAACATCACAAGGCCAAACGATAGCAGGATGACGACCCAGAGCGGGGCGCCGATCCACATGAAGATCGGAACACCCACCGCTAGCAATACGATATTCGCCCCGCTGCGAAGTATGTACGATATGCGGTGCTGAAGCGCGACTTGGATGTCGAGAAGGTTGTAACGGAGAATGGCGATGCCGGCGAGGACGAAGAACAGAGAGTTGGTCCAAGACGTCGCGGGAGGCACGTCCAACCCCAAGACCGGAGCAACGTCCAGGAAACTTCCCATCGCCGACACGCATGCTGCTATGAGAAGCAGAAGAATCCGGTTTCGCTCGGTGTAAGAGCCGGCAAGTACGAAGCCTTTGTACAGGGTCGCGATCGCGTACCCGAGCATCAGGTACACCGGCAAAGTCCAAGGGATGAGGCCGATGGCCCAAACGGCCGTGTTGCCGTATCCCGCGACCTCGACCCCTTGAACCAGGAAGGGGGTCGGGATGCTGGCCAGGCTCGTCAGCAGGTGGGCGATGGCCAGAATCGTCATCCACCGGGGCCATGGCGATCTGACCATGAATTTGGAGAAGTAGTAGAACGAAACGACGGTCAGGCTTACGGCCGCCGGCGTCAGGCGCTCCCAACGCAGAGCCCAGTCGAGGTCACTCGAGCTGCGCAGTCCGAAGACGGCCATGCCCCACAACATCTGGCCTACGATGAACAGGGCAAACCATCGAACGGAGGGGAGCGAGAAGCCTCCCTTGACGAGGACGAGCACCAGCACGCCCGTCGCAAGAGAGGCTTGTAGTAGTGGTGCAATCTCGTGAACGGTCATCTCTGGCGCCTACTGCTGCACGGGCTTTAGCACGCTATTGGACGGATGGGGTTGCGTCCGGCACAGGCGGGCGCTTGGTCGCCAACACCCGAATCAGCGGGTACCTCAGCGTGTACCTGGCCTCGCGGTAGTGGGGGTCGACCTTGCCCAGGGTGGCATCGATCCTGCTGCGGAGGTCGTTGACGTTCTCGGGCTCCATGTTGACGTACAAGGACATGACGACATTGTTACCCACGTACTCCTTCTTGGCGTCCCAGTCGTCCCTGCTGACACCGACCATCTCCATGGCCTCTGCCAGCGTGTCCGTGTCAATCCTCGCGATGCTTCCCAGGTCGATGATGTCGTCTGCCCGAGAATGGAATCGAAGCAGAGGTACGCCGTGCTCGTTCCGGCCCTCGACCCGAAGGAGATCGCCCTGGCGCATGCGCAGGAAGGGCATGCCATAGAAGCTCGTAATCACCGGCTCGTACAACTCTCCGTCCTTCAGCGCATCGAGGAGAACCGGCGCGTCGTTCTCCGGCGACGCGTCGGCGGGAAGAAACTCTAGGAACACGCTGGTAGGAAGCGGCACAAGGCCGTTGCGCCGCCAGTCCTGCATCGCGATGATGCCCGCCTCACTCGAAGCGTAGATCTGGAACACCGGCGCGCCCCACTGAGCCTCCAGCGTCGGTGTCAGAAAGTCGGTGTCAGCGCCCCATGTGATAACCGACTTCGGCTTGAGGAGCGCATTTGGTTCCCAGGTCTTCCCCTTTCCGACGTGTCTGACGTTGCCCCAGGCCCATCTCATCGCGGCCCGCGTGCCAACCTCGAACAGCAGCTGACGAAAACTCGTCTTCTTGACCATGCGCCCGAACTCTCTCCGGGCGAGCAGAAGGGTGCTCGACATCCCCACGACGCAGTCCACGCCAGGCCCGAGGCTCCTGCGAAGGCCGGACTGAATCCGCTCCGACATGGTCGTGCCCTCGTCGCCATCCACAGGCAAAGCCAGGAGCGGATCGACAATGTCCCGCTGGATGACCCCCGTGGCCAGCCAAGCAGAGGCGAAAGGGGTCTCCGGAAGGACCGGCAGAACCCGGAAGTTCTTGTTGAGCCTTACGTCCCCCTCGAAGCGCGCCGCCGACATCATCAGGGCTGCGATTATGTGGCGGCACTGGGCGTCAAAGAAGCGCCTCACCCAAGGCACTTTCTTATAGGTTCCTCGGCACCAAGACGTATGGACCCAACAGTGAAGGTCTTCGGCCAGGTCGTTGACGGTCTCGGGTTCAAGGATAGGCACGTAGTCTCGCCAGGTCCGAAGCGGCACATTGCGGCGAAACTCCTCCACACTCTTCGGCATATGGCCCGGGACGAGAGCAGTGAACCAGTCGCTCTCGCGGATCAGGTCTAGCTGCTCGGAAAGCAATGTGTTTTGTATTTCGAGAAACATCTGCATGGGGAGCTGCACCACTGCACAGTACTCTCGCCACATTCGCTTTTCGTCAGCGTTGATTACGTCCACTTGTTCCTCCGCAGGTAAGCGCGACTACGAAGAGCGGCTGCGCTTCTTAGCTACAGTGAGACGGACAAGTGTCAAGATCGGCCAGCGTCAACGGGCCAAAGACACTCGGAGGGCTCCCTGCTGTCGAGAGCTGTGAATGCGGGGGCCAGAGGAATCTCCGATCCTCGGGCGACCCTGACCATGGCTTCCACGACCAGGGAAGTCGTCAGGGACGACGCTACGCCCAGTTGGGGAGGAGGCACGCCCTCAAGCTGTATCCGCTGGGCCACCGACGCGTACTGCCAAAGATACTTCGGCAGCGAAGGCATCAGCTTCATGACGATGTCCACGAACAGGTTCTGACCCGCGTCGGGCCCCACGAGATCCTCCATCGTTGGGGAGTCCGGCCCAAAGGCGAGCATAAGTCCACCGAAGCCGACATTCATCGGAAACAACGTGATCTTGCCCTGGGTCTGAGCGGCTTGAACCAGGGCATTGAGCGCGGGACCCGGATCGACCATGTTTACGACGACGTCTGAACCCCCAACTAAACCGGTGGCATCGGACGCTTGGATGAACTCCGGGATCGCTCGGACCCGTGCGTCCGGATTGATCTCTCTGATCAACGATTCGGATACCTCGGCCTTGTTGCGGCCAAGGTGCTCGACCCGAAAGGCCTGGCGGTTGAGGTTGCTGGTCTCGACTACGTCGCCGTCGGCCAGGGTGAAACGGCTGAAACCGGTGCGCGCAGCCAGGACCGCGATGTTGCTTCCGAGTCCGCACCCGGCGAGCAGCACGCGAGTCTGTGCGATGGCGTGCTGTTCTTCACTTGAGAGGAATCCCCAGTTCTGTCGAACCAGCTCCTGATAGCCCGTAGTCAACGTCGCGCAACCCTCCTGGTCTAATTGTTACGCACCAACAAGGACCCTGGCACCCGACCACAGTCCTATTGCCAACCCGACTTAAGTACTACCCGAGGCGCGTAACGGCCGAGGCGGGCTGTGCGGGCGACGCGGCGCGGCTTTCTTAGAGGGCTCCCCCGGCCGGGAGCCTTCCATGGAGAGACGGGACGTAAAGGAGAGGCCGAAAAGGGTGTTCGCGAAGACTACGGAGTGGCTACGTCGGGGAAAACACCCAGCGCAGAGCCGAAACGGCTTGGCTGCCCCAGGGCTGCCCCAGGCCTGAAGGACGCTAGGAGGTAGGTTCGAGGAGTTTTTGAACGCGTTCGAGGTTGAAGCTGGCTTTGGGAATTACCTCGTGGATTCGGGCCTCTCGAGCGAGGCGGCCTAGAATCTGCTCCGTGTGAGCCGTGACCATGGCGATCTTGGTGTTTGGGGACTGCTCTTTCATTCGGCGGGCGGTTTCAAGGCCGTCGATGCCAGGCATTCGGAAGTCGAGCAGGACGAGGTCTGGATTGGCATCCTCGAACGCGCTCAGCGCCTCTTCGCCGGTCGCCGCGATGCGCACTACCTCGAATTTTGGATCGAGGGACAGCACCAGGAGAACCAATTCCTGAAACACTGGCTCGTCATCCACGATCATAACCTTGATGCGTTCCATATCAGGCGAGTCCACCACAGCCCATGAGAGTGTCCCAAAGCTGACTATTCGCGGATGTCAATCTCGCCTCCCCGGCGGTCCCGTGAGGCGCGCCCCAGTGCCTGCGCCCACGATATCGGCCATCCCTGACGTGACCTGCGGCAAGAACTTGTAGCCGATACCATAAACGTTCGCTATGTACTTTGGGTTCTCCGCCGGGTCGCCGAGCTTGGCCCGAAGGTGCTGAATGTGGACCTTGATCAGACGGCTATCGGCGGCGGTGGGCTCGCCGCCCTGCATCAAACTAGAGGCCAGCGCCTCATACGTTAGAACTCTGGTCGCGTTCTGAACAAGCCGCTCCAGGAGCGCTAGCTCCGTACGCGTCAGGGAGATCGGCACTCCCTCCCTGTATACCTCCGCGCCGCCGAAATCCATCAGCAGGTCACCCGCCTGAAGGGGTTTGGAGACGGACCTCATCCGCCCATGAGCGCGGCGGAAAATGGCCTGGAGTCTCCCCAAGAGCTCCACATGGCTGAAGGGCTTCACAACGTACTCGTCGGCGCCGGCCTCGAGAAAACGGGCGATCTCAACGTCCTGGCTGTGTATGGTGAGCATGACGACAGGCACATCGGACACGCTTCTGAGCGTACGTAGAACTTCGAGGCCATTCATATCGGGCAGGCCGATGTCGAGAATGACCATGTCCGGCCCATGCTTCTCCGCCAGCTCCAGGCCTCTCTTGCCCTCACCGGCGCTAAGGACCTGCGCCTCAGGCCAGCGCATACTCAGGCACAGAGTCACCGCGTCGACGATCTCAGGGCTGTCGTCGATGATCAAGAACTTCATGGTCCGAGCACCCCTTCTGAACCCCCCAGACCGGCGCTCGAGCTGCGCCAGCTACCCCCAACCTCTTACACCTCGCGATACCCTGTACCATCGGGCGAACCGTCGAAGCGACGTTTACGCCTTTAACAATTGTTCTAGTAATCTACATGGGTGTCAAGGCGTGAAGCTCGCTCAACAAGACCATTCGACAGTCCCGGTCACGCCTCTAGGGCTCCCCGGCATCAGGTGCGCCATTCAAATGCGGCGTCTTTTTCTTTGGGGAAGGCGTCCTGTAGAAGAGGTCCCTTCTCATGATGCTTGCGGGGATGAATTAGCTGATGGCGGCGATGGTGATTTAAAGGATGCTTGTAGTTACGTGCACACCTTAGACCGTCAGGGCCGACTCTAAACACTCCGCGGGTCCTCCGGCGAAACACGCCGCCACCCTCTCCTCCCGAAATCAACGTCCTGGTAGGCCGCGTACCTTTCGGCTAAGCCTATTGGGACAAAGGTAGGATGCCTGTACTTTGGCCATTCGAAGAGAATGTCTGTGGTGGTGAAGCGAGAGATGCCCCATTCGACTTTCAGATCCTTCAAACGTACGTTCTTTTGGAATGGACCTTTGTGGCATAGCGCCCGCGGCTCGGTGTCGGACTGCCGGGGCGGCATGTTCGTCGAGACCATTCTCGTCGTGATGATCTTCGGCGTGGTCGGCACCGCCGTGCTCTCCGGCATCTCAGGCACGCGTTCGTCTGGCGCCAGGACGGAGCGCCAGGGCTTCGCCGAGAACATCGCGCGCAACCAGATAGAGTACATCTTCACGCTGCCGTACCAGGAACCCCCCAGCACCTATCCATCGATTGATCTCAGCGGTCAAGACTACGTCGGATACGCTGCCAGCGGCCAAGCGATCGTCGACCCAGATGCGGGCGGTAACCCCAACATCGAGCGCGTCCTCGTCGAGGTGTCGTTCGGCGGCGAAGCGATTCTCTCGCTCGAGACGTTGCGATCGAAATGACAGGGGCAGTAGGGTCCAGGCTGTCACGGGTTCGAGACCGGGCTTCACGCGGCTTCACGCTCGTCGAGCTGCTCGTCAGCCTGAGCATCTTGGGAATCTCCATGGGACTGATAGGAAGCGGCATATTCCGGGCCTTCGGGCTCGAACGGACCTGGTCCGACGATGTCGTCGCCACCAGGGAGGTCCGCCACGCGACAAGCTGGTTCGCAGGCGACGCCCCCAACGCTCAGCAGACTGACCTGGCAGACGGCGCAGCTCCGGTCTCTTCAGCCACGCTTTCTTGGACCGGCCAGGGCGAGGTATCTCATGTCGCGGCCTACAGTCTTTCGTTGGACGCAACGCTGATCAGGGAGTTCGACGGCGCAACGATCACCGTAGCGCGCAGAGTGCTTTCCGCACACTTCTCCCGCCAAGGAAGCGTCCTCAAGCTCGCGCTGGAGGTCCAGGCAGCGGCAGGAGAAACCGAGCAAAAGAGCGTAGAGGTCTACGGGAGGACACTTCAGTGATGGTGTGGAGCTCAGCGCGGCGGGAGGAGGGGCAGGCCCTTGTCGTGGTACTGGTGCTTGCCGCCATCGCAGTCCCACTGATTATCTCGGGCATCAGCGTCGCGAGGGGCTTGAGCGTCGGCGGCGGGCAGGGCGGAGGCATCTCCAGAAGCCAGTACGCGGCGATGACAGCCGACGCGATGGTCGCTCAAACCACCGATCTCGTCGACGGCGCCGCCCCCAGGCCTTCAGCGACTCTAACCTGGACCGATAGCGATGAGAGCTTCCATTACGCCCACTATGCGGTAGTTGATGGAGAAGTCCTTAGAGAGCATGATGGATTGACCACAACCGTCGCCCGAAGGGTGGTCGCGGCCAGGTTCTCGCGCGTGGGGAAGACGCTGATTTTCGCCATCGACCTGGAATCGGCCGATGGAACTCAGACGAAGCGCATCGAGATCTTCGCGAGATCGCTCCAGTGATCACGAGAGTGTGGCGCCGCCAAGACGGCTCGGGGCTAATCTTGCTCCTCGCCTTCATGGTGCTGGCGGTACCCATCGTTACCGCCAGCCTCGGACTCGCCACCACTCTGAGCGTCGATTCCAGGGTCAAGACGGCCATACTCAAGGGCCAGTAACTCTTCGCTGGGAGGGTACGAGCATGGCCTCTACCGGCTGGTCCATCCACCCAACAACGGGTACGTGCAGAGCCTGCAGCCCGGAGTCGCCGACACCTACACGCTGACCGTCAACGGAAACGACACGACAGTGTCGATACTCATGCTCACCCAGCCGCCTGGCGATGTCCCTCCGCCCAGCGCGGACAGCGAGCGCGGTCTGCGCACCTTCGTAACGGTCGACCCTGCGATCGGAGATCCTGCCGTCGCGAGCACCTTCACCTACACCATCAGGGTCGAGAACTGGTCCGATGAGCCTGAAGACGTCAACAAGATCCTGAACGAGCTCCCGCCCGGGTTCGCATATGCGGCAAGCTCGACCCTCCTCGACGGCTCTCCATTCGACGACCCGGCCTCGAGCGGCAAGAGACGTGGAACGTCGTTGACGCGGCCATTACGCTCCCCCCGCAGGGAGTCGCCACGCTGGTGTTTCAGGCCAGCGTGGACGCGACGATCGCCGAAGGGCATTACTGCGACGAGGCGTCCGTAATGCCCGGAGGGATGAAGACGTCGTCAGGTAAGACGGCCATCGTAATAATTGGGTCGCCCGCCAACGGGCTCTGCCAGGGGGAAGCGATAGTCGTGAGCAAGACCTTGGACACGCCGATAGCTCCGGCGAGCACCCCCACAACCTACACCTACACGGTTACGCTCGAGAACATCGGGACCGATACCCTTCGCGTCGACAAGATAATCGACAGGCTGCCGAAGAACTTTACCTACGTGGCCGGCTCCACAAATGGCGACTTCACCGCGGTAGACCCTGCGATCACCACTTCGCAAGGACGGGACCGGCTCGACTGGAACTTCCAACCGAAGATAGACCTCCTGCCGGGACAGACCATGGTCCACGTGTTCCAGGCAGACGCAGACGTTGCCTCGGGAGACTACTGGAACGAGGCGTGGGTAGAGATCATCGAGTTTCCGGACTCTATCTACACATGGCCGACCGCCAGGGTAGAGGTGATGGGGGTGTTCGAGATAACCGCCACCGACGGTAAGGGCAGCATCTTTGCCGAGGTCTGGCTCGGCGCATCTTCACACGTGATAAGCAAGCTCAACTTCAATTGAGCTGCACGCCTGCATCCTTAAGGTAGCGCACTCTTCCTCATGATTCCACGACCGGCCCCGGCGCGTCGCGAACAACATAAAGGGCCGGAACCTCTCGATTCCGGCCCGCCCTCGATCGGGGTTTACGCCGCCCGTCCTCGGTGCCTCAGGCGTCTTCCTCTCGTGTCCGTGGGGTGATTGCTCGGACTACAGAAGTGGATTTAGCCAGCTAGGAGAACGGTGGCTGGCTCATGTCCAACGCTGGGTTGCTCTGCATGATGACGCCGACAGCAAGATGAGTGCCGAGGCCTGGGTCAGGCGCCACATTTGCGCCATTGTCGGCAGCATTAGCGATCACGTTGTTAACCGCAATTCCTAGTCCCATGTTCGCGGCAGGTGCCGCAGGTCCCTTTTCGCCGCCCGGGGCCGCCAACGCCGTACCCGCCGTCAGCAGCGTAAGAGCCCCTACCGTCGCCGATGCTATCGCCAGCTTGAAAGCTCGTGTCCTCACCTGCTTACCTCCCGCCTGTTGTTGGTGTCCCGCCTCAGCCACCGACTTCACCAAGAAGTCGACTGTGCTCACTAACAGTTGACTACCTTTCCGGTCGCTGACCACCCGTGGCATTACGCGTCCCAATAAAGGCCTCCACCCAGAGTCCTCGAGTGCGACATGCGAGCGACGCGGCCAGCGCGGCGGTTCGAGACAACAAGAAAGGGCCCGCATCCGCCCCTACCAGGCCCAACAAAGAAGACACCGCCACCGCTCTGAGAGACCTTCTCACTGATCGACCTCCCCGCCTGACGCTTTTTCAGCCCTCTGCCTTTCCTACGAATGTAGCCGGTCGAAGCCGACGCGCGATTCGTGCAAGAGACCCAAATCAGCTGGGGAAAAGGTCTGGGCGGTCCTGTCACCGCGACGCGTCTGCTCGTTTACCGGTCCTAGGTTCTGAACGCCGTTTGGCACACCCATCACGCGCGTTGGGTATGCTTGTGCGGCTGTTCTTTACTGGACCGGCGCGTCGTTTACCACCCGTTAACCACATCTTCACGGGTTCCGAACGTCTCTTCACTCGCCCACAGACCCTTGGGTGCTACATTTCAATCACCGAGATGAACCGCGAGCGCCAGTCGCCCAGATGAGGCAGTACGACAGATCTGAGAATGAGTCAGCGATGAGCAAGATGACCGCCGAACACCGTCCCGAAAATGCGCCGCCACCGGCATTCCCAATGCTGAGGCGCCGCAGAAGTTGTTCGACGCAACTGCGCGCGACCTCAGCTCGACCTCCATTTCGGCCCTCTCGGTGCGAGATCGGCCAGAGGCAGAGATACTACGCCGGCCCGGGCAGGTGGGTCGCGGCCATGGTAGCTGAGCGCCCGGTCGGATGGGATGTTCGAGCCGGCGATATGTTGGCCATCTTAAAGGGATGCGATGCCGAAAGATGCACGGTCTCCCAGGGGGGCAAGCATCGGTGACCCAATGGTTACTGGCGCTAAGCGGCGATGCCATAGGACCAGCGACTTCACAAGGTGGCGTCGAGTCGTCGCTTCCTGCGGGACTAATGGTCTACTCGCGGTGGGACCATCGAATGGTGTGGGCGGCAATTGCTCCAGTGTATCGTTGGAGATGCGCGGTGCAACCACGGCGGGGCCGCTCTGTGCAGACGAGCCAGAGAGCGGGGCTGGAAGAGGATTGGTGGACGTGGGAGCCCGCGCAATAAAGCTAGCTAGTGTGGATTGGAGAGGCGTGAGGCGCCTGATCTCCACTCCTTGATCACTTGACGATCATTTGACGGGTATAGCTCGCGGAGGACGCGAAGGAGGTAACGATGAGAGTCTTAATCATTGAGGACAGCCCGGAGATCATCGACGCCGTGTCGTTGTGCATCAACCTAAGGTGGCCCGAGGCGGAGGTGTTCAGCTCGGCCGAGGGTGGCAGGGGGCTGGAGCTCATAGAGGAAAAGGGGCCCGATCTGGTCATTCTCGACATCGGCCTCCCTGACATGACCGGACTTGAGGTCCTGCGGACCCTGCGAGGGTTCTCCGACGTTCCGGTGGTGATGCTGACCGCTCGAAGCCAGGACATCGAGATCGCCCGATACCTCGAGGAGGGAGCCGACGAGTACGTCGTCAAACCCTTCAGCCACGTGGAGTTCATGGGCCGTATCCAGGCCATCTTCCGCAGGGCTCATGGCCGAATGCGAACGGTGTCCAAGCCGCTGCAGGCCGGCAGCCTTCTGATGGACTTCGGCGCCGCCGAGGTCTACGAGTCCGGCCGGCCGGTAGGATTGACTCGAACCGAGCTCTCTTTGCTGGAGCATCTGGTACGCAACGCAACGCGGGTTGTGACATATGAGTCGCTGGCGTCGAACATGATGCAGATTGCAGAGCCCGCCGACGCCGACAGCCGGCTGATCAAGGTCCACGTGCAGCATCTCCGATCCAAGCTTGGCGATTCCGCCGAGAACCCCAAGTACATCGCCAACGTGTACGGCATCGGATACAAGTTCCTGCAGCAGGTTACGGCCGGAGTGGCCGGACTCATGCAGGGCCAGCAAGGGCAGTCCGCCCTGGTGTAGGACGGCCTGGAACGGCTCGCCCAAGGTAATCCGGCCCCGCTGGCATGCAGGATGCATCTCAGCGGGGCCACAATCTTTACCGGTCCTTAACCGTTCCTTCGCCGGCCCTCCGCTATGTTGTCCAGACCCTGAACCGTGGACTTCTAACCTGTAGATATGAAGCTCTTCATGCGGACCTTCCAATTGGCTCGGCTGACAGGCCGGGCTCGAGGCCAAACAGGTGGCCTTCTGATCGAGACGGTAGTCGCGTTGACGGTGTTCGGCGTGCTGGGCAGCGTGGTGCTGTCCGGGGTGCAGACCAGCTTCATCTCCAAGCGCAACTTCGACTCTCAGTCCGTGGCGGAGAACCTGGTCCGCAACCAGATGGAGTACGTCCTGGAGCAGACGTACAAGGGCTGGCCGGATACCTACGGCTCTGTGACCTCTACGCCCGCCGGCTACTCCATTGTCGCGAAAGCGGTGAAGTACGCGACCAGCACGGACTCGAATATCTCGACCATTGAAGTGACTGTTTACCACGAAGGCCAGCCCGTAAAGGTCTTCGAGACGATCAGGACAAACCGTTGAGCAAGCTCACGAGGTTTCTCAAGGACAATCGCGGCTTCACGCTGGTGGAGCTGCTCGTTGGCATAACCCTGCTGAGCATTACCATGAGCACCATCGGGGCGGGCCTGTTCCGGGCCCTGGGAACGCAGAGCGGCGTCGTGGACGACGGTCTCGCGATCAATGAGCTGAGGAAGGGCTTCAGCTGGTTTGCGGGGGACGTCAAGATGGCCACCTCCACAGACCTCGACATCGGCGGTGCTACCTCCCCCAGCGTCAAACTGTCGTGGAAAGACCAGTTCAACGATGTGGACATCACCCACACCAGCACCTACGCCCTGGTTGGGGACAGGCTTGTCAGGACGTACACGAGCAACGCCACCTCGACGTCTCACACCATCGCCCACCGAGTGATCTCGGTATCATTCTTCCTCAACGGGACGAGCACCGTCGTTGCCCAGGTGGAGGTGGACGCCAAGCCAGGCACCACCAGGAGCTTGTCTCTGAGCACCATCATGAGGGCGTCAAGATGATCGCGCGCATAGCTCATCACATTGGCTCCGTGGGTCTGGTAGGTCGCGAGCGTGGCGGCGTAGCCCTGATCATGCTGATCGGCTTCATCGGCCTGGCTGTCCCCATAACGATCGCCTCCGTTCAGACCAGCGGCCAGCTCTCGCGCAACTCCCGCGTGTACGACACGCGGCTGACCGGGATGTACAACTCGGGCAGCGCGATCGAGGTCGCGTTGCACCAGATACTCACCGACCCCAACTTCGACGACGGTCTGACGCCCGGCAGTCCTTCCAAATCGATGACGGCCGACACCAACGGCGAGACCATCGACGTTACCGTCACCAAGCTCTTCACCAGCAGCAGCGTAGAAGGCCAGGGCCTGGTGGTGACCAAAACGGTCATGCCCACGTCCACGCCGGTGGACACCGCGACCACCTTCACCTATACCATCACCATCAGGAACGTGGGCACCGGCACCCAGGATCTACTGGAGATCAAGGATTTCATGCCTCCCGGTTTCACCTACGTCTCCGGCTCCACTACAGGTGATATCACCACCGCGAATCCCACCACAAACCCCGGAGGCGGTGACAAGGGCGACCTATACCTCAATGATGGGGCGGGACCCGCGCTCCCCTGGTACGCTGACCAGGGAAACGACCAAATAACCGGCAGCCACACCCCAGCACAGGGCGTCTGGGAAGAGGTTCCTGAGTACTGGGAGACGTCGGCTTACGCTGCTGACGGAGTGCTTCGGGCAACCACCTGGAATCATAAACAGTGGCTAAAAGCGCCCATCGGTGCCAACAAGTGGCGATGGAAGGTGCAGTTGGTCCGGGGAGGCGTCTCCGACCTCTTCACGTCTCTAGATGGCACTGTCGGTAACAACGAATGGAAAGAAGACGGGGAATCGCATGACCCTGGAGATATCAGCATCCTGGCGGGTGACAAGCTCCGGATCCGCCTGGAGGTATGGAGCGGTAACGCCCTTGCAGTCAACCGGAAGATCGAATACCGCTGGGGCGGTGCTGAGCCGGACGGACCTGACTACGATTCCCGCACCGAAATACCGCACATCTCATACTGCGCGGTTAACCCCCAGTACGAGTTCAAGTGGGTGCTTTCTCCCGCAGTCCAGATTGGGTCGCAGGAGGAAAAGACCCTGACCTTCCAGGCCACGGCTACCCTGCCCAACGGCACCTACTACAACCAGGTTGAGGCCAAGTACGATCCGTGGTGGACGGCGACCGACGACGCCAAGACACGCTCGTCGCAGACCGCGCCGGTCACGGTGGGTAGCGGTACCCCGGTATGCATTAATAGGGGACAGCTTCGGGTGACCCAAACGGTGACCCCCCAGGAGGTAGCTCCCGGCGTAGAGATGGAGTTCACCCACACCATCAACATGGAGAACATCTCTCCGGTGACGCTGTGGATCTGCAAGGTGACAGACTGGCTTCCACCGACCTTCACCTACGTCACGGGGTCTACGTCCGGGGCGATTGATCGAGAGCCGAAAGAGGTCAAGTGGAAGGACAACGAGGGCCGGTGGGAGGCGAAGTGGGACCGCGACCAGTATCCGGAAAACAATGACGACTTCATGTTTACTATAGACGCGGGAGTGACCAAGAGCTTCTCCTTCAAGACCCTCGGTACCGTGGAACAGGGCATGGTCTACTACAACGAGATCAAAGAAGTGAAATACAACGACGTGGCAAACTGCGATGAAGCTCCCAAGGCCCTGGGAGGCACCAACTTTTCAGGAGGCGCCACGTTCGCAACGGGCATATATGACGTACAGGCCGTCGCCGCCGATGGCACCGTCAAGGCCCGAGCCGTGCTCTCGTCGCTGAACGGGAAGGTCGAAATCCTCTCCTGGCAGGAGAACTAGGCCGGGGGACCGGGATATGCGACGGAACATCAACAACGTGCTCAGCTCGGCGGTCGTCGCCGCCCTCGCCATCGCGCTCAAGAGCAACGTGGGCGCCGTCGTCATTCGCGGGTGGGTTGTGCCCCCGCACATCCCATTCATGTCCTGAGCCGCGGAGTCAGCACCTGCCTCCTAGCAGCGCGCTGAAAAACTCTTTCAACTATCCCTCTGGCGCCCTTTCGAGTGAGGAAAGGGAAGAAATTGTTCCTGAGGGACACCCCTTCGAGAACGCTCAGGGCAGGCTCTCAGACTCCCGGCAATCCCGACGGGTCGGGACTGCACTCCCCTTCAGCCTGCTACGCTCTTTGCTTCGCTTGGCACCCCGCTTCTGACCGACAGCCGCGGTCACGCGCTCTTCCACCCACGCTTCACAAGCTGTTCGCCATCGCGTTACCGGTGGCCCCTCACTCTTTACCACGCCCTAAACCGTCCAGTAATACGCTGGTAGCACAGCGATATTCTGGTAGCGGGCTGGTAATGCGGTCGAGCGTGCCAGAAGGCATGAGCAAACCAGGGGGCAGGCTTCGCCTTGACCAGAGCGATACGACGCATAGCAGCCTTCCACGCGGTGCACGGGGCACGGGGCGGCGTGGCCCTGATCATGCTGATCGGCTTCATCGTCCTGGCCGTCCCAATCACGATCGCCTCCGTTCAGACCAGCGGCCAGCTCTCGCGCAACTCCCGCGTTTACGACACCCGCCTGACCGGGATGTACAACTCGGGCAGCGCGATCGAGGTCGCGTTACACCAGATACTCGCCGACCCCAGCTTCGACGACGGCCTGACTCCCAGCACTCCTTCCAAAGCGATGACGGCGGATGCCAACGGCGAGACCGTCAACGTTACCGTTACCAAGATCTTCACCAGCAGCGCCGTGGATGGGCAGGGCCTGGTGGTGAGCAAAGTCGTTATGCCTACGTCGACGCCGGTGGACACCGCGACCACCTTCACCTATACCATCACCATCAAGAACGAGGGCACCGGCACCTCGGAGATCGAGGAGATCAAGGACTTCCTGCCGCCCGGGATGGTCTACGCGACCAGCTCCACCGGCGGCATCACCACCAACGACCCGGTCGTCAGCCTGGGGTCCGTCAAGGAGGTCGACCACTACCTCAACGCCACCACCTCGCTGCCCTACCCGTGGAACCCGACCCGGGGGGACGACTCGGTGGAGGCCTCCATTACTCCACCAGAAGGCGTCTGGACCGAGCTCCCCGAATACTGGGAGACGGAGCCCTACGCCGAGGATGGGCTGCTTCGGGCCACCGACTGG
>JADFIF010000167.1 GCA_022566795.1 Chloroflexota bacterium | reverse complement strand
ACGAGTGGGCGCGACGATTCGATCAGCGTCGCCAGCGCCGTGTTGACCAGCACGCCTACCGCCACGACCAGCGCTCCGAGTCCCAGCGCCGAGAGGATATAGGCGTAGGCCCTTTCGGCGCCGAGGGCTTCAAGCTCGTAGGCGCCGGCCTCCCTCCTTACGGCCGCCCAGTGGTACGCCCAGAGGGCAATGCCCACGCTCAGGCCGGCGACCGCCGCGGGCAGAAACCGGAAGTGGTCCGTGGCCGATTCTATGCTCGGCACTCCAAGGAGCCAGGCCAGAGCGCCGAAGATGAGGAATCCCAAGGCTACGAGGGTGGAGACGACGCCTCCGAGCACTGCAAAGACGTAGAGGTAGACCTGCCGCAGGGCCGACCGGCCGTCGCCCCGAGACAGGACCAGCCAGTGGCTTGCCCACGCGGCCCCGCCAACCAGGGCCAGGGAGACGACGCTCCGCATGGCGGGCCGCCACACACTCGCCTCATTGGGAAGGATGACAGGAACGGACAGCAGCGCGTCGTAGCCCTCGAGCAGGATGAAGCCCACGATGCGGAACGCGCCGACGGCGAGCATGGCCAGTCCAACCAGCGACGTGAGGTAGAGGTACAGCCGCCTGATGCTCCGCGTCTCCTCGCTGGGCTGACCTTCGGCGGTCTCGATCCGCCAGTGGAAGGCCCAGACGGCGGGCCAGACGATCACGACGGCCCACTGGTAGCCGTCGAAGGCCTGGCCTCCGAACAGCCAGCGGAGCACGTCGACGAGGGCGATGATCACCAGCGCGACGGCAACGCCGAGCACGACGTATATGTAGCCCTTGCGCAGGACCGAACGCCGCTCGACCGGGAGCTCCGCCACGTGGCGCTGAATCAGCCGCCAGTGGAACGCCCACAGCGGCAACCCAACGACGATCAGCGAGACGCCTACCGCCAAGCCCGTGGAGTTGGCTCTGACGACATCCGGACCGAACCCGCTGTTCAGCAGGAACCGCACGACCTGGACCAGGCCGTTGACCGCCATCATCAGGGCGACCAGCGAGACTACGTAGAGGTAGAGTCGACGTGGCGTCCCTATGCCGGGGTCAGGCGCGGCATCCGCGGCGCGACGTCGCCAACCGAGGATGGCCCAGATAACCAACCCGATGAGGGCCAGCAATATCAGCGGAGGGATGAGAAAATCCATTGGCCCTTTCGATTCCGAGCCCGGCGACGCACCCACGACGTGAGGCCGGCGCCACACTTACGACTCTTGGCGTTACCTCGATGTGCCTCCCGAGCTCGGCGTCGGCTTTGGCGCCGGCTCGGCCGTTGGCGCTGGCGCCGGCGGTGGGCGGCGCTCAAGTGGCGGGCGAGATTCCGGAACGGGCTTGAACGGACCGCACCGGAACAGTGGCCATGGGTACTCCTTGAACTTCCACTCGCCCTCCTCCTGCACCAGCGAGTACCGCTGCAGGTGGGACGACTCGGACGAGCCGAAGGGACCGCTGCCCCGGAACTGGGTCAGCCTCACGGTCACAACCGCCGTCCCGTTGACGAACGTGGTCTTGTCCAGGGTGATGCGGTTGCTCTCGAGCCGGCCGTCGGAGCGCGCGGTGGAGCCGAAGAGGTCGTCGATCTCGCAGTCCGCCTTCAGCTCCGCCGAAAGGAAGTCGTAAGACGCCCCGAAGTCGTCATCCTCCAGGCTCAGAAGGAAGCTCTGAACCGCGGCCTCGGGCGTCCCTTCTGTCAGCGTGTCCTCACGCTCAAGGAGTGCAACGGTGACGGCGGCGATCAGCAACGCCGCGAGAAGCACCCCTGCGCCGATTAGCCATAGCTTAGTCATGCGGCCACCCAACCGTACAAGCAGAGTGAGTTCATGCGTCTATTGTAGGCAACGCGCAGGGTCCTTGGCAGGTACAAACGAACCAACATTGTGTAGTACGGTCGGACCAATGCGGACATTGTTGAGAGGCGTGGTCTCACCCTCACCTAGGTCCTCTCCCTGAGGGCTAGGAGGCAGCGATCAGCGGGCTGAGGGGCTTGGGCTAGGCGCTCTCGTGGTACTGCGCGAGCAGCTCTAGAAACTCCGCGGCGCCGAGCAGGCCGTGGTCCAGCCACTCGCGAAAAGTCTCGGCGCGGTGCGCCAGGTCCGAGCTGACTTCGCTGGTCCGCCTGCGGAGCAACTCCGAGAGCGCGGCCCTGGCGTCGGAGCTGTCGCCGTGGCGCAGAGCGCCGGTCTGGGGGTCGCGGCTGACCAGAGTTACCAGCGGCGGACTCCTGTCCGGCACCTGAATCGACACCTGCTTTAACCTTCGGGTCATCTCTCCCCTTCGGCCCACCCCTACAAGGTCACTGTCGAGGCGCAGAGTGACGACCGCATGCAGGTTGGCGAGGAGCTCACGATGGATGAACATCGGAGGGCCCTCCAGCGTGGCCAAGACCTGCTCGGGTGTGTCGGCGTGCATCGTCGCGCCCATCGAGTAGCCGCGTTCGAGCTCCCGAAACAGCCGCTTCAGCTTGTCGCCCCACAGGTACCCCGGCGTATGATCGCTCAGCTCTGGCACGAACACATAGGTGTTGACCGGGTTGGTCCTCGATACCCACGAAAAATCCTCGTCGAGGCCGCGCGTGAAGACCTTCTCGTATCGCGGAGGCACAAGGTCGAGGAGGGCCGTCAGGAGCGTCGTCTTGCCGGCGAGCTGTGGCGCGGCGGCGACGACGATGGACTTCTTCGCGTCGATTAGCAGCCAGAGCAAAGCGGCGGTTTCGACGTCGAGGGTCTCGTTGCGGATGAGGTCGAGGATCGTGAGGCGGTTTTCGTCCCGTCCCGGGCCGCCCCACCAGGAGGAGGAAACTTGAGCAGCACTCATGGGGTTGAACCTACGGCGGGCGCTAGCCCATGCGCTTCCTGCGGCCGCGCAGGTAGTCGACCATGACGTACTTGCCCAGCTGGCCGGGCGTGGTGTAGAAGGCTCGACCGCGGTTGATACGAGTCATCCGGTCGACGAAGTCGACGAGGTAGTAGTTGGCCTCCAGCATGAAGGTGTTGATGGTGATGCCCTCCTGCGTGCAGCGCTTCACCTCTTTCAGCGTCTCTTCGATGGTGCGGTAGCTGGGCGGGTAGCTGAAGTAGGCTCGCCCATCTTCGAGGTGCGCGGTGGGCTCTCCGTCGGTGATCATCAGGATCTGCTTTGTGCCGACCTTCTCGCGGGCCAGCAGCTTGCGCGACAAGAGGAACGCATGCTGCATGTTGGTGCCCGACACCCAGGCGTTCCAGCTGATCTCGGGCAGGTCTTCGCCCTTGAGCTCCATGCCATAGTCGGAGAAGCCGATGATGTGGAAGGAGTCCCGGGGGTATTTGGTGTGGATGAGCCAGTAAAGCGCCATCGCCACCTTCTTGGCGGCCGAGAAGCTGCCGAACATCCCCATGGACCGGCTCTGATCCAAGAGCAGCACTGTGGCAGCCTGGCTGAGGTGCTCGGTCCGGTTGATCTCCATGTCCTCGGGGGAGATGCGGATCGGAACGCTGGGGCCCTGGCGCAGGGTCGCGTTGAACAGGGTGCGGTGCAGGTTGAGGTCGAAGGGATCGCCGAACTCGTAGGTCTTCGTCTCCCCGGTCGGCTCGCCGCCCTCGCCCCTGTACTGCAGCTCGTGGCTGCCCAGCCGGTCCTTGCGCAGCTCGGAAAACACCTCCCTGAGCGCCTGCTGCGCGAGCTTTCGGACGCCCCGGGGCGTCAGCTCCAGCCGGTCCCCCTTGCGCTTCAGGTAGCCCGCCTCTTCAAGCTGCCGCATGATGCGCTGAAGCTGCTCTAGCTGACGCCGCGCCTCCTCTCCGAGGTGCTGCTCCACCTGGCCCAGGTCGATCTCCTCTATATTGCCGTCGCGCATGACCTGCTGGATCTGCTGCTCGAGCTGGTCCATGCTCTGCAGCTCGCCCATCATCTCCATGGCCTGGTCGAGCGACAGCGACTCGTCGCCCATAAACGGGTAGTCGCGGGCCATGTCGTCGAAAGGGAACATCCCTTGCATCTGGGCCGCAAGCTCGTCGAGCTCGCGCATCATCTCCGAGTCGATGGCCGACTCCATCAGCGATTCGAGCTCCCGTCGCATCTGCGGGTCCATGCTGTTCATCAGGGACTGTGCGGCGGCCATCTGACGTTGGAGCCGCTCGATTAGCTCGTCCAGGCTGCTGGGACGGTTCGGATCGAAGTAGTGCCCGTACTGCTCCATGAAACCTTCGAAGTCGGGGTCCATCCCGTCCTCCCGGTCGCGGAGCATCTGATTGATGGCCTGAATCATGTTCTTCAGCCCTTCCATGTCCTCCGGGCTCATGCTCTGGAGCTGCTGGCGCATGCTCTGGAAGGCGGTCTGCATCATCTGTCGCTTGAGCTGGTCGAGGAGCTCCTGGAACTTCTGACGGGCCTCGGGGTCCATGAAGTCGTAGTCGCTGAGCTCCTTTATCGCGCCGCCTGTGCTCTCGGGGAGGCTTTCGAGGGTTTCGTTGCTGCGCCGAGCGCGCTCCTCGAGGACCTGCATGGGCCCCCGAAGGTGCTCGGCCTCGTCACCGGCA
>JADFIF010000063.1:8978-16448 GCA_022566795.1 Chloroflexota bacterium | reverse complement strand
GCACGATCTTTGGTGTGCCGCTCCTGTCCGTATGCTCCATGGCGACGATCGTCCGGCGTGCGCCCGCGGCCAGGTCCATCGCGCCGCCGACGTTGCCGACGCCGCGCTCGGGAAGCATCCAGTTCGCCAGGTCCCCCTTTTCCGAGACCTGAAGCGCCCCCAACACCGTCACGTCCACGTGGCCGCCCCGGATCATGGCGAAGGCGTCTGCCGAGTTGAAGAAGGACATGCCGGGAACCTGCGCGAGGAACTGCCCGCCGGCGTTGATGAGGTCGATGTCCTCCTCGCCGGGCTCCGCCATTGGCCCGTAGTTCAGCACGCCGCTCTCGCTGTGGTAGACGACAGCGCGTCCCTCCGGCACGAACTGGGAGCAGAGGGTCGGGATTCCAAGCCCCAGATTGACCACGTCGCCGTCCTGAAGCTCCCTGGCGACCCGCATGGCTATCACTTCCCTGGCTAGACGCTCAGGTGGCATAACGGTTTTCCCTCCCGAAGTGTCTTGGTCCCCCATATCATATGCGGGCGCCCGCGATAATTGCGCAGGGGTAACCCCCTGTGGTTGCCTGGCGTTGCGGCAGGCGCGGGGGCCGGCCCCTACGTGTGGGTGCGGCATTGCGGTCGGTCCCCGGGCCGGGCAGTGGGGGCCGGGTTGTTTTCGTCTTCCGCCCAATCTGCGGGATTGTTCACGATGTATTCGCGGACACGGTTCATCTCCCCCTCGTCGTGGATCACGTGTTCGTAGTAGTTGCGCTGCCACAGCCTCCCGGCGAAGGGCGGCCAGCCTTCGGGTGCTGCACCTCGGCGATAACGCGCAGTGGTGAGCGATTTGAAGCGGTGCACGACATCCGGCAACGATAACGTAGGGGCAACCCCCCGTGGTTGCCCAGCGTTAGGGCAGGCGCAGGGGCCAGCCCCTACGGGTGGCGCCGCCTGGAACATCATAACGCCGCAGTGGCGATTGCGTAGGGGCAACCCCCGATGGTTGCCCGGCGTTAGGGCAGGATGGCGACGATCCGCTTCACGTAGATCCCCGGCGTGTCGATCGACCCCGGATCGAGCGCCGCCGGGTCGACGATCTCGTCCACCTCGACGATCGTCGTCCGCGCTGCCGTAGCCATCACCCCGTTGAAGTTCTGCGAGGTTCCCCGGTATACGATGTTGCCGAGAGTGTCGGACTTGTGCGCCCTCAGCAATGCGAAGTCGGCCTCAATCGCGAGCTCCAGCAGGTACTCCCTATCGCCGAACCACCGGGACTCCTTGCCCTCGGCAAGCTGCGTCCCAACGCCCGTTGGGGTGTAGAACGCGGGGATGCCGGCGCCTCCCGCACGGATGCGCTCCGCCAGCGTCCCCTGAGGCACGACCTCGAGCTCGACCTTGCCCTCGCGGTAGGCGCGCTCGAACGACGTCGGACGCGAGGGAGACGGCGAGACGGGAAACGACGCGATCACCTTCCTGACCTGCTCGTTGTCCACCAGCACGCCGATGTCGGTCGGGCGGTCGCCCGGGATGGTGCCGAAGCCGATCACGCTCGCAAGCCCCGCCGTGTTGCTGATGATCGTCAGCTCGCGGGCGCCGTGGTCCCTCAGGGCTCGGATCAGGTTTTGGGGCGTTCCACCCGGTCCGGCGAATCCGTCAATCATGAGCACGGCGCCGTCAGGGATGTCCGCCACGGCGCCGGCGAAGGAATCAAAGACCTTGCTACTCGACACAGGAAACCTCGGCGCAGTGTCGCCGCGCCGTATTATAAGGGATTCACACGTTGACCATGGAGATGGTCGGCAGGGTGCGGAAACCTTTCGACCTCCTCTGCGTCGAGTCCCTGCCAGCGTCGTCGGTCCGCACTTCCCATCTGTCACGAGCCTGCCAATACCTGGCGGCCGAAATCAGCGAAACGTTCGGTCGAGTGTCGTCGGGAGCCCAGATCCCGACAAGTCGGGATTGGCGGGGGTACTGGGGGTGTCCCCCACAATCTTCGTTCCCCCTTCCAGAAAAGGAAGGGGGATACAGGGGGATGGTTCGGTGTGTGGCAGATCAACAGTGCGCTCCCAACGCGGGCTGACGCGGGTTTCCGCAGTCAGGTGCTATTATTGAACCCACCCCGTCGGGAGGCCGCCATGGACACCATCGAGTTCATCTCGCAGAGCCTGCGCCAGGTGCATATCCGGCTGGTCGCCACATGCGAGGGTCTGACGCAGGACCAGGTGCTGTGGCGTCCCGCGCCTCACGCCAACAACATCGGCTTCATCTTGTGGCACGTCGCCCGTGGTGAGGATAATCTGGTTAGTACTGTCCTCAGCGACGGCGTGGCCATGTGGGCATCCGCCGGCCTACACAAAAAATTCGGCCAGCCTGCGGATGCGCCTGCACCCGGCGACCGCATGGGACTCAGAGCGCTGCCGATACCGCCGCTCGAAACTCTGCTGGACTACCTTGGGGCGGCGCACGCACGGACTCTGGAGTTTGTCTCCTCGTTGACCGCTGAGCGGCTCGACGCCAATCCCGACCCGGGAACCCCAGGCCGCACCTTCGGCTCGTCGCTGCGGCACCTGATCACTCACAAGAACAACCACCACGGTCAGATCGACTACATTCGCGGTTTGCAGGAAGAGGTCTGGGACCTGCCGGCCGGCACCGGAATGGACCTGCGCTAGCCGGCCTGGGACCCTCTCGGCGGAGCAAACACGACGAGAACCGTCAGGTCCTCTTCGATGGAGTGGAAGCGGTGCTCGGCCCCCGCCGCGACGAACACCACAGTCCCTGGCTGCACCGGTCTATCCTCGCCGGCCACGTGAATCGACGCTCGCCCGCGGATCACGTAATAGACCTCGTCCTCTGTGTGGGGTCGCTGCGGGTCGGCGTCGCCCGCCCGAAGCGCGTAGATGCCTGTGCTCAGGGTCGACGCGCGGATGAACTCGAGGTAGCGCTCGCCTGACTGGCGCCGCTCGCTCGTCAGATCGTCAAGCTCGTACGCGTCCATACTTTGCTCCCCATGCTTTGCTCAAAGCAGTCTCAGTCTGGCCCCCAGCTCGGACTTCGCTTGGCGTCGCGCCAACCCTCGGCGGCCCCTTCGAAGGTGGCCGAGTCGGGCACGCGCCAGCCGCTCTAGCGCCTCCGCGTCAGGATGCGAGAACCCCAGCCCTCTGGCCGCCGAAAGCCCCGCGAGCCGGCCGCTCTCCAACGCCACGGCCCCGTTCTCCACGCCGGCGAGGTCGCCGCACACGTACAGGCCGGGGACCGCCGTCCCCATGTCGCGTCCGTGGATGGGGACTGGGCCGCCAAGGACATCTACGCTGTGCACCGGGCAACCGGCCTGAAACGCCAGCTCCGAGTCCGGCGCCCTGGGAGGCGACAGGCATACCGTATCCACCCTGAGAGCGCGCTCCTGGCCTGAGACGTCCGCGACGATGGCCGAGCTGACGGTTGCCGGGCCAAGGACGGCCAGGACCCGCGTGGAAGTTAGGATCTCGACACCTTTGGCTCGCAGGGGCGCGGCGTTGACCTCGCGTCCGACGACCGCCGGAGCCTCGTCGACCACCGCCACGACCTCGGCGCCGGCGTCCATGAGGTCCGCCGCGATGAGAAGCCCGGCGTTATCGGAGCCCACCATCAGCACGCGTCTGCCCGGCAGCCGGCCCTCGACGTTGACCATCCGCTGGACGTCGTTGGACAACAACACGCCACCGAGATCGGCGCCGGGGAAGTTGGCCGCCGGCTCCACCGAGCCGGTCGCAAGTACGACCGACAGGGCCATTATCGCGGCGGGGCCCTGTGGCGCGCTGTAGGTCAGCCGGAAGGCGCCGGACTCTCGCGAAGGGGGCTCAACGGCTGATACCGTGGCGTTCAGCAGGAGCTGCCCGCCGGCCGCATCGAAATCGTTCAGCAGGCCGCGGCAGAAGGCGACGCCGCTATGCCCCCGGTATATCGACCTGGGGCCCTGCAGAATCTGGACCTGGAGGTCCAGCCGTCCGCCCGCGCGGTCCGACCGCTCGATCAGCGCAACGCCCGCTCCAGCCTGGGCGGCCACCGTAGCGGCCATGATCCCGCCCGGCCCTGAGCCAACTACTGCGACATCGTAAGCGCCCTCGGGATGTTTACTTGCCATAGAGGACTTTCCTTCTACAGCCCATAAGTCGTGTACTACTCAAGCGTGGATTTCCAGTTACACTTGCGGAAGCCCGTTGCTCTGGATTGACGTTGACAGGAACCATCGGTACACTCGCGTTAACGCAGAAGAGTTACCGGAGACAATGTACCCGGCACTAGAGTCAAGGGCTTTCTCCATTAAACACACTGCTGGTATCACTCGATTACAGACATGGCTGACGTCAAATTCACACAATTACAATCCAGTCGCCTACTCCTCAGGCGATTTTCCGACTCGGATATAGCCCCGTTTCTGGCATATCGTTCTGACCCGGATGTTGGCAGATACCAAGATTGGGAACCAGGATCTTACACGCTCGACGATGCCCGTCGATTTGTAAGGGCCCTTAAGACATCGCACCCAGATGTGCCAGGCCATTGGTTTCAATTCGCAATTGAAGTCAAGGCGACGAGTGAGATGGTCGGTGATTGCGGACTCCATATACTCTGTGGTGATCCCAGGCAGGCCATCATAGGGTTCACACTTGATTCCAGCGAGCAAGGGAAGGGTTATGCTACGGAGGCTGTGCTTCGCCTGCTTGATTACGTCTTCAACTCGCTCAACAAACATAGGGTAAGTGCGACTACTGACTGTGAGAATACAAAGTCAATAGCTCTCCTTGAGCGGATTGGTATGAGACGGGAAGGGCATTTTCTGCAAAACATATGGTTCAAGGGTGCCTGGGGTGACGAATATCAATACGCTATGTTGAAGAGCGAATGGCTCGCCATGACTCGGAGATAGCCCTGCGACCCACTGTTTGACGCTTGATCTGGGCGCCCTCGGGCGCCTCTGTTGTTCCGGTGGACACGGCCGCCGAATCATAGCACGTGCGACCTCCACGCCCGTGTGAGCCTAGGCTTTCAGCCAGGCACACGGCCCTATGCTATACTGCCGTCGATGGACCCCCAGACGCCGGTGCCCGACGTAATCGTTCGAGACGCCACGACCGCGGACGCCGATGCCATCGCGGCTTTTCAGCAGGCGATGGCTCGCGAGACCGAGGGCAAATCCCTCGATGTTGGCCTGCTCCAAAAGGGCGTGAATGCGGTCTTCGGCGCGCCCGAAAAGGGCGGCTACGTGGTAGCGGAGGTCGAAGGTCGCGTAGTAGGCTCCCTTCTGATTACCTTCGAGTGGAGCGACTGGCGTAACGCGACATTCTGGTGGATCCAGAGCGTGTTCGTGGATGCTCAGTGGCGTCGCAAGGGTGTCTACAGGGCGCTTCACGACCATGTCCTCGAAGCGGCCCAGTCCACCGACGGCATCTGTGGCGTGCGGCTCTACGTCGACAGGGATAACCACGGGGCGCAGCAGACCTACAAAAGCCTGGGCATGACCAGGTCGCACTACGATATGTACGAGGTGGATTTCGTGCTCTAGTGCTTGGTTGCACAAGTCTTGATACCATCCTGCCCGCCCACCCTCGAAAGGCTCCGAAGAGACAAGCCCCTTGGGCTCCCCGGGGGTTTGGGAGCCTGCCCTGAGCAAAGCCTGTGGTGAGCCTGTCGAACCATCGAAGGGGGTGTTCCCCAGCCCTAAACCTCACGGGCGGGTGGGAAAAAGTACGTATCGCTTTGTTGCTGACTAAGAGGCTATCTCAAAGTCCCGCACGGGGAGTCCAGAGGGGGCTAACCCCTCTGGCAAGGGGTCTGGGGAGCCTGCCCTGAGCCTGTCGAAGGGATGTGCCCCCAGGAACCAAGACCCTGAGGGTGGGTGGGAACATGGCATTTGCCTTTTTGAGATAGTTTCTAAGCTAAGCCCAAGCACTAGGGAGTCGGGGTTTCCGTGCGAGCGGGCACCGTCAACAGGACCGTAAGCGAGGAGTTGAGATGCTGCCGGACAAGATTCGAGAGTTCGTTACGCAAAACCACCGAGCCGTGCTGTCGGCCTTCCGTCGCAATGGCGCGGCGCAGATGAGCGTTCTGTCCGTCGGCCCATACAGAGACGGCGTCGCCTTCACCACCACCGAGGACCGGTCCAAGCTCGTCAACCTCAAGCGGAACCCGCGATGCTCGCTGCTGGTGTCTAAGGACGACTGGTGGGGCTACGTCGTGCTGGAGGGCCGGGCCACGGTACTCTCCGCCGACAACACCGGCGCCGAAGAGCTAAAGCTGGCCCTTCGAGACGTGTACCGAGCCGCCTCGGGCACGGAGCATCCCAACTGGGAAGAGTACGACGAAGCGATGCGCAACGAGCGACGCGCCGCCGTCATCGTCGTGCCCGAGCACATCTACGGCACCGCGACGTAGGGGTCATTCGCTCCTCAGAATCATCGTCCCGTCCTGGTTGACCCGCTCGACGCCCTGAGCGCCCTTGAAGGCGATTGCTTTGAGCGAAGCCGACACCCGCTGGCCCGGCTCGAGCCGCAGCGCGCTGCCGTTGCCAATGGCCGTCTCGAGCCCCTCGTTGGTGTAGCTGGTGAAGGGCTCCAGGCCGACATTGTAGGTGCGGCCGTACCAGGGGTAGCCGTAGCCCCCGCCCAGCGACTGCCAATACCAAAGATAGGCGAAGACATCCGTCGGGTAGCTGAGCGCGAACCCGAGCCCCAGGCGGCGGTTGGTGATGGCGTACCACCCCTCGGGCATATCGGCGACGTAGGACATGTCATAGGCCCGGACGCTCTTCGGAGGCACCTTGCTGAGGTCGATTCGGCCACCGTCTTTCGCCTCCGACCAGGGCCAGGGCCCCTCGAAACCGGCCTTCAGCCGATTGTTCGGATGAAAGTCGACCGGATGGTTGAACAGGCGTCCGCCCGGCAGGTCGATGATGCAGTCCTCGCTCAAGAAGGGCGGGCCCAGCGCGATATGCTCGCCCCAGACACAATGGACCGTCTCCTCGCCCTCGTTCAGAAGCGAAGACTGGATTTCGAGCACCGGGGAAGCGCTGGTCAGTGTCAGGGTCTTCTCGAAGAAGAAGGGTGTGCGGTACGTCCGCACCGAACATCGCAGGCTGACTTTTTCGGAAGAATCGTCGACGACGACGGAGTCCCACGGAATCGTGTTCGCCTCTGCGTGGAGCCCCAGGTCTGCGCCGCCGTAGACAGACGGAAAGCCCCCGCCCGGGAACACCGTTTGCCAGCCGCCCTCGTAGACGTCCAGCCAGACATTCTCCCCGGAGCCGGTCGTCGGTAGGAAGCGGCGCGGATCGCGCACGCCCCAGGGCGACCGCCACAGGAAGTCGATGTCCGTGGGCTTGTGGACCAGCTGGTAGATGTCAGCGCCCTTGTCCAGCAAGACCACCACGCGCAGCAGCTCGTTTTCCAGGACCGCCGTCTTGAGCCCGCGGTAGGTCCAGGCGTCGGAGACGCGGCAGCCGAAGTTCCGCTC
>JADFIF010000063.1:0-8878 GCA_022566795.1 Chloroflexota bacterium | reverse complement strand
CCAGCTGGTAGATGTCAGCGCCCTTGTCCAGCAAGACCACCACGCGCAGCAGCTCGTTTTCCAGGACCGCCGTCTTGAGCCCGCGGTAGGTCCAGGCGTCGGAGACGCGGCAGCCGAAGTTCCGCTCGGTCTGGTAGTGCACGGAGCACCTCCGTGGGGACTGAAAATGTGCCGCGCTGAACGGCAGCCAGCAGGTCGCACGGGCGATTAAAGAGCTTCAGCGGGTCACGGTGTGCAGATGGTGAGGGATTCGCCGAAATCGGCCTGCCCCAGGGCACGAGTACTCGCGGGGCCGATGTTGCGGGGCGCCTCACGGCGTGCGGGTCCGGAGAGCCGAGCCCGTCAGTTGCGTACGGCTATCACGTCCAGCCAGTTGCGGGGTACGTGCGAGATCTCGAGCTCGCGGTAAGTCTGCCTGACCCCCTCTTGCAAGGCGGCGCTGGCCTTGTCCAGGGGGACCCCGGGCATTGTGCCCTCGATGAAGTCTTCGAAGGAGCTGATGTCGAGCCAGCCTTCAAGCGGGACCTGAACGGAGTCGATCTCCTCACGCACGACGGTCAAGCCGTTGCGCTCCACCAGATCACGGTACTCCGCAGGAGTCAGATGCTTCCGCGATTCGACCTTGTCAGAGCGCGACGGCGACAGGCCATACTCTCGCCGTAGAATCCTTGATGACTTCAGCATCCACTTGCGGTAGAAGGGCTGGGACTCTGGCGGCTGTCCTCCATCGAAGAAGGACGTGTTGAACGCGAACTTGCCGCCTGGCTTGAGGCTCTTGGTCACTTCGGCTATCAGCGCGTCCTTGTCCGAAACGTAGTGGATGGCGTTGCAGAAGAAGATCGCGTCCGTCGACGACTCCTTGATGTTCTCGGAGAGCTGCTCGACGTGGCTCTGAACGAACTGGACTGCCGCGTCGCGAGCATCGCGAAGGTTCTCCATGGCCTGCCTCAGGGCCGTCGCCGAGTGGTCCATGGCGATGACCACCGAGTCGCGGGCGCCGCGCAGCCTGTCGACGATCAGTTGCGTAACGCTTCCGGTACCGCAGGCCAGGTCGACGACCTGCTGACCGGCCTGGAGATCAGCCATGTCCACCAGGTGGCCGTTTACGGCCCCATAGAAGGGGTTGTCCGAAAACTTGGCGAACGTGTACTTGGTTGTTGTCATGGAGCCCTCCTCGCCGGGGAGCTCGACCCGGTATGCGATTCGTGGCCTCAGACTGGACTCTCAGCACGGCAGTTTTGGGTATCCGCTGAGAGAGGGATACCGCATTATACCACCTCTCAGCGGATGCGACATGCCTACTCCCGCAGCGGCCGAACCATGCTTCTCAGTGTCATGTCTTGCACCTGGACATTCTGCCCCACACCCCAAATCCATCCTTCCCTCAACCCACACGGGTGCAGGGTGAGCTCTGCCGGCTACTTCTCGTCAGGCTCGATGGAGAGACTGTACCTCGCGGGGCGATGCGTATTCTCAGCCACCGGAGACACGACCACCACGGCGTGATCGAGATCGGAGCCGAAGCCCCTGAGCGTGACTTGCCCTTCGTTCCGTCCATCAAGGTCCATGCTCCTAACGGTGGCCGTGCCATCTGCCGCCAGCTCGATAACCTGCACCAGGTAGCTCTGAATGAGCACGTTGTCGATGCGCTCGAAACCCCTGGCCACCCACCCACCTGGGCCCTCCGCATCGTCCGAAAAGCCCAGCTCCGGAATCGAGATGTCGTCCAGGACGAACCCGTCGAGGTACACGGTGTCGTCCGTCACCTGCTCGAACCGTATCAGCACCTTGCCGCCCACGTAAGGCGTAAGGTCCATCGTCTCCTCTACCCAGCCGTCGGTGGCGCCGGTCAGCCCGTGGCCGAAGCTATTGCCCGTAGGGTTCTCCGCGGTGGTGAGCTCCCCTTCGAGCAGCGTCCAGGTCGCTCCGCCGTCGGCAGACGCCTCGACGTAGGTGTAGTCCCAGTCCTCCTCCAGGCGGAACCAGGTCCAAAACCTCAGCGTCGCCTCGGCCACGCCGGAGAGGTCGAACTCCTGGGTAAGCGTGGTGTCGATGGAGTCGCCGCGATTGCCCCACCAGCAGTAACGGCCGCTGCGACACTCGGTGTCCACCTGGATGGCCGTCGTGTCGCCCTGGAACTTGACCACCGCGTTGCCTTCGGTCAGGCGTATGTCAGCGTACAGGGCCGCAAACTGCGGTATCGTTCCCTCCAGTCCGCCGTAGTCGAACAGCCGGTGAACCGTGCGGATGCGCACGGAGCGGTCCGGGTAGCTGTAGGGGCCTTCCGGCTCGTCCAGATAGTTGGCGACTACCCAATCCTTGAACACCTCCACGAACGACGCGCCGTAGCCGGCCAGGTAAGTCTCCACCGACCGAGTGCCGTCGCCCTTGTCGGCGATGAGTCCCCTGAGGCTCGAATAGCCGCCGAAGCGCAGGGCCATGTAGCTGAGGAATAGTGTGGATGCTCCGTAGTGGGGCCCGCTGGCGCCGAGCTCGTCCGGCCAGTAGTTGAGCTGAGTAGTCGGTCTGCTTAGGAAGGAGCCAACGAACCCGGCGCGATGTCCGGCCAGCTCCTTCGCTATCTCGGACAGGCCCTCGTTGATCCATGCCTCCTCGCCCGCGTCCGCATTCCACCCAACAGCGTGTTGAAGCTCGTGGGTCAGCACGCCCAGGTACGGGGCACTCCCCGGCTTCAGCCGGCGGCCGTTCATGTAGATCATCTCTCGCTCGTTGCTGTTGGGTTGGACCTGAGTGGTGTACTCGTCGCCGGACCCGTAGTACCCGTCGACACCCCTCAGGGGGGTGTGCAGTATCGTAAGGCGGGGGTCGTTGTCTACGCCGGGGCTCCATATGTCGCCGAAGGTCGAGACCATCAGCGGGCGTATCTCCTCTTCGTACGCGGACGCGGCCTTTTGTAGGTCATCGACGAGAAGATCGAGGACGTTGTCGACGTACCAGTAGGCGTTCTCGCTGACCACCCGCAGCGTGGCATCCACCGTATGCACCGTGTTGTCGATCAGGTCCGCCACGAAAAACGTCTCAACCTGCCCGACACGCTGCTCCGTTCGGGCCCCCTCGACCGTTCTGGAGACGGGCCCGTCGGCTGACGGTCGCAGTCGCTGGGCGAGCTCGAACAGGTCTCGCTCAGGTGGCTCCGACCGGCCTTCTGCCGGAGTTTCGCTAGGGATCGGAGCGGTCGCCGTCGCAGTCGGGACGCCCGGCGTGGCTGTCAGGCTCGAGATGACGGCTGGTCTACCGCTCGGCGCCCCCTGCGGCGCTGGCGTCGGCGCGGCTATCGCTGCGATCGGAGCCTCAGGCGTTGGCGCGGTCGCTGCCGCCGTCGGAGCCACGGACGTTGGAGCGGGCTGTTCGCAGGCGACCGACAGTGCCAGCACGGCCCCGAGGGCTACGAGAGACCGCCAACCGCCGGGCCATCTCGCTCGCCGCCGCTCCGTCACCGCGTTAGTCTCCTCGCCGCTCGCCACGCTTCCAGAATAGCAGAGCCAGGCCGTGTGGGCACGCGGGTACGCCCGAGGGAACGAAGGATGCGCCTGACATCAAGCGCCCCTGGCGCAACCGAGACACCCCTGAGGATGTAATGCCTAGCAGGCTGATGAAAATGGGGCGTGAACGGGGCTAAGTGACTGTCTCAAAATCCCGCCCGGGGAGTCCAGATCCCGACGAGTCGGGACTGGCAAGGGGTCTGGGGAGCCTGTCCTGAGCCTGTCGAAGGGATATGCCCCCAGAAGCCAAAGACCCTTGGGAATAAGGCCTTTGCCTTTTTGAGATGGTTTCTGAGCCCATTTGCCGGGAGTCTGAGAGCATGTCGAACTATCGGAGGGGATGGTCGAAAGAGTTTTCAGCGCCCTCGCGCGCATTCCGGAGGAACGCTCTTGTGTCTGATTACCGTGGATTCGAGCAGGACGGCATGAGTTCAGGTGGGCGAAGGCGTCGTAGCATAACGGCCGCGTCAGCCTCGTCAGCCAGCGATGTGAGTGACGAATTCGCCGCGGCGTCAGTTGAACCGGTTCATCGCGCGCTCGATGCCGTCTGAGAGCACGGAGGCCACCGCCTCCGCGGCACACGCGACGCTGGTGTCGGCCAGTTGCTCCTCGGCCTGCGACATCGTGCCCACCACGAATCCGATCTGATCGCCGCCATCCGCCGGCCGGCCGATCCCCACGCGAAGCCGCGGGAACTGCTGCGTCCCGAGGGCCTCGATGATGGACTTGAGGCCGTTATGTCCCCCGGCGCTTCCGCTGGGCCGCAGCCTGATCTTGCCCGGGTCGAGGGCGATATCGTCGCAGACGACCAAGACATCCTCCGGCGAAACGCGGTATCGCGCCAGCAAGTACCTCACCGCGTCGCCGCTGCGGTTCACGAAGGTGCGAGGCTTCGCCAGCACCACTCGGGTGTCGCCGATGGTTCCCTCGCCGATAAGCGACGTCCTGTGCCTTCGCCTCACGTCGATGGCATGGTTCGCGGCCAGGCGGTCTATGCACCAGAACCCGACGTTGTGACGCGTGCGGGCGTACTGCGGCCCGGGATTGCCAAGTCCGACGACGACCAGCGATGGGCGTTCCGCGGGACGCTTCCGAAGTCCCGGGATGGATTCCAGCGGAGGCCAGCGAAACTTGGGCATCGTGTCGCGCCTAGCCGCTCGTCAAGAACTGACGAAGGAACTCGACGACGTCGTCGTTTAGGATGTCGGCAAGCGCCGACGGATCGGCAACCTGGACAAGCTCGACGAACTTCGTGAGCTGCGCCGAAGTGGGGTTAGCCAGGACCATGCGAGCGCCGTGCGAGCCCAGAACCCGACTGTACTCCCTCATGGCCACCTCCACCCCATCCATCGCCGCATCCGCCTCCCTTCGCGGGGCCTCTTCGTCGAGCCCCAAGGAGCACATCTGGCAACGGGGACGGGTCTCGAGCCAGATCTGATCGGCTGCCGTCGAGCACGACTTGAGCGAGCCGCCGACTACTTGGAGCCGCTCCTGAGCGTCGACTCCAAGAGGCTCGCCGAGCTCCGGCATCTCGTTGAAGCGGGCCAGGGCATCGACTTGGGGCGTTAGTCGCTCAAGCCTCCGGCCGATCTCCTGCTCCTGCTCGTAGTACCGCATATGATGCGCCAGGTACCTTCCGGAGTATTTCGTCCGGAATTCGCCGAGCCGTCCCTCGATGCTTGGCCACAGGGACGGGTTTTCCAGGAGGCTTGTCAGCTCGATCCTCGCGGAGACGGCGGAGTGCTCGAGCTGAAGGTCTCCGTCCTCTGGGCCGAAAGCGATGCCGCTCAGGTACTGGCGCGCGTCGCCGATGGCCGTCACGGCCGGCGCCAGCTGCTCAAGACGGTCCCTCAGCGCGAGGGCATTCCTTAGGGTTGCCGGACCCGCGTAACGCTGCTGGCAAATGAGATGAAACTCCTGGTAGCCGGTGGCATCACAGAGTGCGCTCAGACCGTTCAGCACCTCTGACGCCTCGGCTGCACGGACGCCGAGCGCGGCCTCCAACTCCTCGATCACGACCCTCAGCCTCGTGACTTGCCTTTCCAGGTTGGCGAGGAGTTCGAGCAGCAGCGCCTCTTGGTCCGCTGCGGGCCCTGTACCGTCGGTCGAGCGCAAATCGGGATGCAACAGCGTCGCGTAGGGCAGTATCGTGTTCCAGGTCGGCTCTGAGTCGAGGCGCAGCCACCCGGAGTGGTCGACCAGCGTCTCGCAGAATTCGACCTCCGGCACCAGGTCCCAGGTGATGCGGTCGGCGGGGAACCGACCTCCACGTATGCTTTGCACACTGTGATTCCCGCCCAGCCCCAGCTCCGCACGGGCGTGCCGGACGAACGCCATCAGGTACAGCGCGGCCAGTGCCCTCGGTATGCCGTGCCGGGACCCGAGCTTGGCCACCACCTCCGCAACAGGCAGATGCCCGCTATCGGCGTCGAGGAGGCCGGCGATGATTTCGACCACCTGGGAGCCTTCTGGATCGAAGCCGATCGCCTCCGGCCTCGTTAGCGCCAGCGCTTGGCCGAAGGCGAGGGCAAGCTCGGCCTCCTCGCCTTGGAGCAGGCCCTTGAAGACCCGAGCGACGAGCTCCGGGGTCAGAGTTTCCGGAAGCAGAGTGTCGTCGAAGGGCAGCTCAGGGCACGCCGAGACCAGAAGCTCTGAAGCCAGCCGATCGACCCAAGAGGCGGGCAGCTCGCCCTGGAAGATGTCCCCCGGCCGAACTTCGACCTCGGGGTGGGTGTAGATGCGCCCCTGTGCGTACGCGGCCGTGTAGCGGCCGGCCAGCTCTCCGCGCAGCGACTGCTCTCGCGCCGCCATCGCGGCTCGGAGCTCGCCCCCACCGCGCTCCCCTCCAGCTACGTACCGGGCGCTGGCCTCTCGAATTGCTCTCAGCTCGGTCCCCAGCTGGTCCGCTTGGCCTGGGACCCGGGCGGGGACCGCCAGCGCGGTCCGGGGGTCCTCGACGGTCCTGCGGCGCATCCGCCGAGGAACGGTGAAGAGCACGACGCGAAAATCCAACCCGCCTTCGAGCGGAAGGAGCCACTCCGGATTCAGCGTCTCCGCGATAATCACCTCGCCCGCGTACTCGACTCGCCGGCAAGTCACGGCCCACGGCTGCGGGACGCCAACGCTAGCCGAATCGAAGCTTAGACCGCGGGGCTGGTCCGATGTCGAATACATGCGAGCTCCAGAGCAGGGGAACAGGTCATCTCCTCTCTGCCTTTGTCAAGGGGGAGAGTTAGACCTGTCCTGAGCGCAGCCGATGGAGAGGGGGCCAAAGCCCCGGCCCGTCACTATCACACATCTACTAGTAGCTGGTGGCCGAAATCAGCGCAAGGTTCAGTCGAGTGTCGTCGGGAGTTCAGATCCCGACAAGTCGGGATTGGCGGGGGTACTGGGGGTGCCCCCCAGAATCCTCTTTCCCCCTTCCGGAAAAGGAAGGGGAATACAGGGGGATGGTTCGGTGTGTGGCAGATCACGAGTGTGTCCCCAATGCGGGGCAGACATTATGACGCGGTTTTCCGCAGTCAGGTACGAGGACACTACGATTACGACCGGCGCTTCGGCCGCTCACGGGTTGGACGACTCGTCGTCTTCCAGCACGAAGTCTCCGCTCTTACCGCCCGTCTTGCGGGCCAGCCGGACCGCCTCGATTCTCATCGCGCGGTCGACTCCTTTGCACATGTCGTAGATAGTCAGCGCCGCGACGGTGACGGCGGTCAGCGCCTCCATCTCCACGCCGGTCTTCGCCGTGGTCTTGGCCGTAGCCTCGATGTGCACGGCGCTGCGGTCGTCGTCCAGCTCGAACTCCAGCGTCACCTGGTCCAACGGAATGGGGTGGCAGAGAGGCACGAGCTGTGCGGTGCTCTTGGCGCCCATCACTCCGGCGACTCGAGCGACCCCCAGCACGTCGCCCTTCTCGAAGCCATTGGACTTGATGAGCGCCAGCGTCTCCGGCTTCATGACGATAGTGCCCCTGGCGACCGCCAGCCGCTGCGTCTCGTTCTTCCCACCGACGTCGACCATGCGCGCCCTGCCGGACTCGTCGACGTGTGTCAGCGAGGTCTTGGAGCCCGCCGAGGGCTCGGCTAGTGGTGGATTGGTTCCCGGGTCGCGGCCCGAGGCCTCTTGGTTCGCAAGTCTGTCGGCCATTTCGTTCATTGGATTGCCCGCGTGCCCGCGGACCCAGCGCCACGCGACCTTCCGTCTGGCAACCTCTGCGTCCAGCCTCTCCCAGAGGTCCTGATTGGCGTTGCGTTTCCAGTTGCGCGTCATCGTGTTGACGACGTACTGGCTGTCGCTGTGCACGGTAACCTCGACGGCTTCGGGTAGGGCCTTCAGCCCCTCGATCGCCGCTAGGATCTCCATGCGGTTGCTCGTCGTCCGGCCGTACCGCCCGTGGACGGCCCGCTTGGCCCCGCCTTCCAGGATTACAGCGGCCCAGCCCCCTGGCCCGGGGTTGCCAATCGACGAGCCGTCGGTGTAGATCTCGATCATGCCTCAAACCCTCGCCGCGTCGGGCGGTCTTAGGGCATTGTACTGTATGGCGTAAGGGTCGTGGAACGACGCATGAGTCCTAAGGCAGCGCTACGGTTAGACATAACGTTTATGGCGGCCGTATGATTGACGCCGCTAATTGGGGGCGCACCTTGTTACGATACACGGCGTTGCTGCCACCCAACTTGCGATGAGTTCGCCAAGTTATACGAGGAGGTCACTAGCGCGAAGGCAGTTGGGGATGAGGGAAGTGTGGTTGCCTCAATAAGAAAGATAAGCGACGAACGCGCCACGCAAATTGCAGGGAAGATATTCGATATCTTTGTCGAACTCAATCAGCAAAGGTAGCGGCTCCCTGATTGAGGCAGTCCCCGCGAGTGGAGTGGCCCCCTACCCGCCGATGTGGTACATCTCCACCTTATGGCGGGTGCGCAGCTCCTCGGTCATCGCCGAGCGCTCCTCGGAGTAGCGGTCGGTGCGGACAGCCCACGTGCCGCTGACTAAAGACTCAAGCTCGGAGTCGGTGGCGCCGTCCCGCAGCGGGCCGCGAAGGTCGACGCCGGTGCTGGCGAACAGGCAGGTGTAGATGCGCCCCTCGGGCGAGAGCCTCAGGCGCGTGCAGTCGCCGCAGAAGGGCTTCGTCACGGATGTGATGACGCCCATCTCGCCCCCGCCGTCCCTGTAGCGATACCGCATCGCCACCTCGCCGCGGTAGCTGCTCTCGATAGGCTCTAGCGGCATCTCGGCGTCTATGCGGGCGACGATCTCGTCTGCCGGGACCACGTGGTCAAGCTTCCAGCCATTGAGGTTGCCAACGTCCATGTACTCGATGAAGCGCATGATGTGCCCGCGCTCCTTGAAGTAGCGGGCCAGATCGACGATCG
>JADFIF010000166.1 GCA_022566795.1 Chloroflexota bacterium | reverse complement strand
CGGGTCCACAGCTATCCGAGGGCGCACTGATTTTGCTGTCCCCCTGAGGCCGCAGCCGAAGGGCCTGGGGTGGTGGGCACGTTCCAATGGCGGGCTATCCTCGTATTGCACATGAGCCAAACGCTCCCCACCCCAGATTCTTCACCCGCGGGTTCAGAACGACGTATTTTCATACCAATCCCGTCTGGGGAGTCCAAATCCCGACAAGTCTGGACTGGCAAGGAGCCGGCCCTCCCGACCTCGGGACAGGTGAGCTTGTCGAAGGGATGTGCCCCCAGAAGCCAAGACCCTTGAGGGCGGGCGGGTGGGAACAAGGCATTTGCCTTTTTGAGATAGTTCTCAAGTGGTAAGGCTTGGCGAGGTGTGCAAGCAAACCGTTGCTAGACCCGCACGAACTTGGACACCCGCTGGCCGCGGCCGATCTCCGTGACGTAGATGCTGCCGTGGGAGTCGACGCAGAGCCCATGGCCGCCGATGACGGTGCCCTCGCCGGCGCCCTGATTGCCACGCCACCTGGTTATCAGCGTGCCGTCCAGCGTCCAGATGCTTACGCCGTTGCCACCACCCTGCTCCACCACGTAGACGATGTCATCGTGAATCCAGATGTCGCCCGGCGCCGCCAGGTCGGTCCACTCTTCGAGGAAGCTCCCCTGGTCGTCGAACACCTGAATGCGATTGTTCTCGCGGTCGCAGATGAAGACGCGGCTGTCCTTGTCGACCCAGACGTTGTGAAGCAGCGCGAACTCGCCCGGACCCGTCCCTTCCCGTCCCCAAGACAGCAGCAGCTCCCCCTCCGCGCTGAACTTGTGGACCCTGTGTCCGCCGTAGCCGTCGGAGACGAACATCTCGCCGTTGGGCGCGATGGCCAGCCCCGAGGGCATGTTGAACGGGATACCCTGGAACGACGGGGCCGGCGCCAGCTTGTTTCCGAGCGTCCGCAGAGGCTTGCCGGCAGGCGTGTACTCCGTTGCGATGTGGTAGTCCCGGTCGACCAGCCACACGTTGTCGTTGGGCGCAATGTAGATTCCGTGGGGATTCGCGGAGAAGGTGCCCTCTCCCCATGACGATATGAAGTTGCCGTCGGTGTCCCAGATGGTCAAGGGGTGGTCGCCGCGGCTGAAGATGTGCACCTCGTCTTTGGAGTTCACCGCGCCATCGGAGGCCGCGCCGAAGGCCCAATACCTGGGCATATTGGGCCACGAGGGCACGCGCTCATATCTGTAATCGCCTGATCCAACAACTGCCATGGTGTCCCACCTGCCTGTCCAAACGGTCGGCACGGCGATTGTACGTTTGCGGGCGTGGCCCGTCAACACGACCTGAGTACAGGTCCGATCGCGCCGACACGCCGCCATCCTCCGCCGCTTCAATCCCTGATAGAATGGGCGACAACTTGACAACTTCAGGCGGGTGGCACAGAGGCATCTGCCCTTTTCAGGTGCTGGTATGAAAAATGTCATTTCGAGCGGAGTCGAGAAATCTAAAGCCCCGTCGCAGCAAAGAGGCTGGGCCTGCCGCCAAGAGCCCTTATCCGACAATACGACAGCGGTTCGGTGGGGCCGGCTAGGCGGACGACCATTGGGGCGGATCGCCTTAGACCCCTCGGCTTCGCTCGGGGTGACAGCGGCCTGGTAATTTTCATGCTCCAGGGTGCCGGTGGCAACCGACATGGTTCTACTCTTGTAGGCGGTCGAGCGGTGGCAACTTGCCCAGAGGAGGGAAAGCGACATGATCGAGACGCGCGACGCGATGCGCGCCGTGTTGCAGCACCGTAAGGGCGACGTGGTGCTCAGCACCGAAACGTCTATCGGCGCGTGGGCCGACGTTACCGACGACGCGACGCTGGACCTGCCCATGCCGGCCATGAGCAAGGGCTCTTCGATGGCCCTGGGCGTCGCGCTGGCCCAGCCGCAGCGCCGGGTCATCGTCTGGGACGGCGACGGGTGTCTGCTCATGAACCTGGGCACACTGGTCACGATAGCGGGTCAGGCCCCGGCCAACCTGTACCACATCGTGCTGGACAACGGTATGTACGCCATGACCGGCGGACAGCCCGTGCCGAATCAGGGCAAGCTGAGCTACCGGGGACTTGCCGAGGCCGCCGGCTACGCCAAGATCTTCGAGTTCGACGACCTCGAGGAGTGGACGACGCGGATAGGCGAAGTCCTCGACGAGCGCGGGCCCGTGCTGATCGTGATGAAGACCGTTCCTGAGATAACAGACTGGCGCAACAACCCGCCCGCGCGCGGACGCCGAATGGCCGAAGCGGCGCCGGTGGCCCGGGCCGCACTGGCGGCGTGCGACTGAAGGCGCCGGAGGGCGTCTCGCGACCGCCTCAACACCATCCACCCCGCAAAGGCAAGTGAAATCCGCCGGAGCCGACAGAAATGACTGCACGAGACCCGGCTGACATCTCCAAGAATCAGATCCTCGAGCTGGCCCGCGCCGCCGGCCTTGACCCCGACGGCACTCGCGCCGAGACGATCGCCGCCCGGCTTGGAGCCGCCCTCGCCGAGCTGGACCAGCTCGGCGACAGCCTGGTCCAGGTCGAGCCGGCGCCGACGTTCGCTGCCGGCGTTGCGCCGCCCAGTAAGTGACTATCTCAAAATACTGCCCGGGGAGTCCAGAGTGGCTGCCCCCTCTGGCAAGGGGTCTGGGGAGCCTGCCCTGAGCCTGCCGAAGGGATGTTCCCCCCAGAAGCCAAAGACCATGTGGGCGGGTGGGTGGAAATAAGGCCTTTGCCTTTTTGAGATAATTTTTTGGACAGACAGGTAACGGGCACTGCTCGCAAGAAAAAGAGATGAGTGATACACGCCTCCACTACCTGAGCATCGCGGACACAGCGGCGATGCTGCGGGCCAAGAAAATCTCGCCGGTGGATGTGGCCCAGGCCTACCTGGACCGCATCGATGCTCACGACGGGCGGCTCCGAGCATACATCACGGTAATGCGGGCGCAGGCGCTGGCACAGGCGAGGGAGGCGGAGCGGGACATCCAGGCGGGCCGCTACATTGGGCCCCTTCACGGGATTCCCGTGGCGGTCAAGGACATCATCCATACCAGGGGCGTGCTCACCTCGGCCGGCTCCAAGGTCCTTTCGGACCACCTTCCGCGCGACGACTCGACGATCATCGAGCGGCTGCGTAGCGCCGGCGCGGTGCTGCTGGGCAAGCTCAACCTGAGCGAGTTCGCCATCGGCGGCACCATCGACCATCCCTTCGGCACGCCACGCAACCCATGGAACACCGACCATTCGGGGGGCGCCTCCAGCAGCGGCTCGGGTATCGCGGTCGCGGCCGGACTGTGCGCCGGCGCCCTCGGCTCGGACACGGGCGGCTCGATTCGGGGACCGTCGTCCTTCTGCAGTATCGTGGGCATCCGGCCAACGTACGGCCGCGTCACACGGCACGCGGTCGTGCCCATGGCCTGGTCTCTCGACACCGTCGGCCCGATGACGCGAACGGTCGAGGACTGCGCCATCATGCTGCAGGCCATCGCCGGGCACGACCCTCGCGACCCATCGTCGAGCTCCGAGCCGGTCCCGAGCTACACGCAGTCGATCGACGCCGGCACGCGAGGCCTGCGGGTGGGGCTCCCAAAGGAGATGTTCGACTTCGAGGGCCTCGATGCCGAGGTCAACGACGCCGTTACGATGGCGGTGGGGGTCCTCGAAGAGCTGGGAGCGTCATCGGAGCCTGTATCGCTGCCGGCGTCCGAGCGCAGCGGAGCGGTCTTCATCTCCATCGCCGACGTCGAGTGCGCGGCCTTCCACTCGAAGTGGCTGCGTGCCCGAGGCGACGACTACGACTGGAGCACGCGCACGCGATTGGAGTCGGCGGCGCTGACGCCGGCCACCGCCTACATCAGGGCCGAGCGGGCGCGGGCGCTAATCCGCCGCGAGATGCTGGAGGCGCTGGAGACGCACGACGTGCTCGTGATGCCCACGGGCCCGGTCCCACCTCCCAGCATCGATGCCTCCACCGGCAGTCCCGGCGGCTACTACCAGGGCCGGCTGGACCTGGGCCGGCGTCGCTACACCAGTCCAGCGGCGCTGGCCGGTCTGCCGGCGCTGTCGGTGCCCTGCGGCTTCTCGAAGGCGGGGCTTCCAATAGGCGTCCAGATCGTGGGACGACCCTTCGCCGAGGCGACGCTGTTTTCCGTCGGCCGTGCCTACGAGGCCGCCACCGAGTGGCACACCATGCACCCGGAGCTGTAGCTGGACCAATGGAAGCCCTGCTATCCGATGACCGCTCCATCCGCCATGGGCCGGCGGAGCGTCCCAGATCCTCCTCTCCCTGAGGGAGAGGACTGAGGTGAGGGGGAGCATCCGCTCTCGCCTGCTCTGGCTTCCTAGCCCGCGCGCCGGTCACCTTGTCAGCCCGCGCGGCGGCCCGTATCATCAAGACATCCTGACGCAGCGGGGTGTAGCGCAGCGGTAGCGCGCCTGTTTTGGGAACAGGAGGTCGGCGGTTCGATCCCGCCCACCCCGACCAGCCTGCAGTGAGACGCCTGGCATCGTTGTTTGGTACCTCCACGCTGTAATAGCGACCCGACCTAAGTGGACACAGGAGTAGT
>JADFIF010000062.1 GCA_022566795.1 Chloroflexota bacterium | reverse complement strand
GCGTTCGATGGCCGTCGAGGAGGCAGGCGCCGGCAGATTAGATTAGGGATATCGGCTACCAGCATCGTCACCGTGCGTGCATGAAGTCCGACACCACATCAGTCGGACGCGGCGCGTCCCAACCGCCGGCCGGCCATCTACGGCCCGACCCTCACCCACTGGCTGATCAACGCCCTGGGCGCCCTGGCGGCGTTCCTGGTGGCGCGGTAGCCCTCGGGCATCCTGTTAGCAGGCATAGGCTCACTCTGGACGCAGTGGCGTTCTAATGAATGGGCTGTACTGTGTTCCTCATGGCGTCCATGTTCCATTCTTCCAGCTCTGCCATTTCTCCAACACGTACAAGGCACAGTTGAGAAAGATGACTCGGGCCATTCGGCCCACGGTTACATCGGTGACACCAGGATGTGAGCCAGTGTTACTCAGGTAACCATAAACCCCATCAATAAGTCGCTTCCGTTCATCTTTATCGAAGAACCTCTTACTTTCGAGATAGTCACGCACTTCCACAGGACGGTTTAGCGATTTCGTTTCCTTCGCTTGAGCGCTGATTGCCTTCGCAATGTCTTGGAAAATCTGCTCGACGAATTTGCGAGCTTCGCCTGCCGAACTTCCGTAGTGCCCTTCGCTATACAGCCTGTCGTGTTCTTCGAGGTGGTGGTTGAGGATGGCCACGCTGACATCTTCCCCTGATTTTCCTAACAGTTCTCGAAGGCGATCTTTCGTTTGTTGGGCCTCTTCTTGCAGGATCTCCGAGGCAATAACCGTGCCGTCCCCATCTATTTCAAATCCGTCCTGCCTCAGTGCATCTCTTAGGTCTGATAGGCTCTCGTGGAAATCCGGATCCCTGAAGTTCCGAGCCAATCTGGTGATAAGCCTCTGAAGGATATCTGGAGCATCCGCGTTAAGACTGTCCAACACATGCCCGAGATAGGAGGTCTTCCCCCAGGAGGAACGCATAGGTGATTTTGGCTGGTACTCCTCGGGGACGCCGCAAGCATCTAGGAAGTTATCCAGCTTGGCGAACGAGTTGTATATGGCTACGGTGAAGTCGGTAACAATCGCCCGAACTTGATTACTGAATCTGCCCATACGGTCCCTTACTTAGATCAAATCTTGTCCCATCATTCGCCAGATTCGTCTGAGCGCTTCTCGCCCCACCATCGCCGCAACCTTTCCGCGACCTCGGGCTCGTAGCCCTGGTCGCTGGGCGTGTAGTAGCGGCGGCCCTTTAAAGCCTCGGGAAGGTTCTGCATCGGGGCGAAGTGGTCGTCGTAGTCGTGCGAGTACTTGTAGCCCTCGCCGTAGCCCATGCCGCGCATGAGGCCGGTGACGGCGTTGCGCAGGTGCATCGGCACCGGGTCGTTTCGGGTCTTTTGGACGTCGGACAGCGCGGCGTCGATGGCGGCATAGGATGAGTTGCTCTTCGGCGCGGTGGCCAGGTAGACGGTGGCCTCGGCCAGCGGAATGCGGCCCTCCGGCATGCCGACGAGGTGGACCGCCTGCTGGGCCGCGATCGCGACCCCCAAGGCCTGTGGGTCGGCCATACCGACGTCCTCCGCGGCGAGGATCACCAGCCGCCGGGCGATGAACATTGGGTCCTCGCCCGCCTCGATCATCCGGGCCAGCCAGTAGATGGCCGCATCGGGGTCGGAGCCCCGCATCGACTTGATGAATGCCGATATGGTGTCGTAGTGCTGGTCGCCGGCCCGGTCGTAGAGGAGCGCTCGCTGTTGCATGGCGTCCTCGACGGCGGCCGACGTGACTCGGCGGGTCCCGTCGGCCTCGGGCTCGGCGGCGGATGCTGCGAGCTCCAGGGCGTTGAGGGCAACTCGCGCGTCGCCGTTGGCCAGCGTCACGAGGACCGTCAGGGCCTCGTCGTCCAGCCCTACGAGATGCGTTCCAAGCCCGTGAGCCTCGTCACCGAGGGCCCGGCGGACGATCTCCTCGATCTCCTCGTCGGTCAGCGGCTTCAGCGTGAAGACACGGCATCGGGAGAGCAGGGGAGCGATGACCTCGAAGGACGGGTTCTCGGTGGTGGCCCCTATGAGCACGACCGTCCCGTCCTCCACATGGGGCAGTATGACGTCCTGTTGCGCCTTGTTGAATCGGTGGATCTCGTCGATGAACAGGACCGTCCGCCGGCCTTCGACACCCAGGCGGTCGCGGGCGTCGGCCGCGATCTGCCGCAGGTCGCGGACTCCGGACGTGACGGCGCTTATGGGGCTGAAGTGGCTCTGTGTGGTGGCCGCGACTACGTGGGCTAGGGTGGTCTTGCCGGTCCCCGGGGGCCCCCAGAGTATGATGGACGGGAGCTGGTCAGACTCGATGGTCCTGCGGAGCACGCGCCCGGGCCCGATGATGTGCTCCTGGCCAACGAACTCCTCGAAGGTGCGCGGACGCATTCGAGAGGCCAGCGGCGCCTGGTCCTGGAGCTTCTTGTCCCGGTGATAGTCAAAGAGTGTCATGGCCACGGACCTCCGGGTAGCAAGAGGAGTTTAACGTAATGGGAAGCTGTGCGGTAGGCCGCTCCGCGGGATGAAGTCTGCGGCGGGCGCGCGCAAGTCTAATTGGTCCGTCTTGACACGTGTCCCCACGGCTTCATAATGTCCAGATTACAACACCGCCGCCGGCATGGAGACTGTTTTATGAGAGAGGCGTCGATAGCATCGAACTGTCAGAGATGCCACCGACTCTTGGGGCATCGGATGAACTTCGTCGTGAAGTCCTCAGCGGGGGACATGCTGACATGTATGAAGTGTGCGCTAAGCCATACCCCTATGCTGAGAAGGTCGGCGGCGATCGCGCTGGTAGTAGGCTTCGTGCAGGTTGCCGTGAACCAGGGCGACCTCATCATAGCGGGCGATGCGTCGTCCGCGCTCATGTGGAAAATACCTCTGACGGCCCTGATCCCATTCGCGGTAGCGACATTTGGAGCGCTGACAAACGCTCGCCGCATCGCCGCTGCCGATGGGGGGCGGTGATTGCCTTTGCCGACCTTTGGCGAGCTGAAGGGCGAGGTGGGCGCCACGTGGAGTTAGGAATGGGACTCGCCTGGGGGGAACCGCCTGCTCGTCGTCGGACCGAGAGAGCACCTTTTTCACACGCTCCCATCCATTGAGGCCCATCCCACGTGGACCGACGCACTCCAGGCCCTATCGTCGGAGTGGTGAGCGCCCTGGCGGAGAAGCGCGCTACGAAAGGGCCTGCCGAACGCCCCTCAGCAGCGCCTCCTCATCTTCCGGAAGCACAGTGCGAGGGTCGATCAGGATGCGCTCGTCCTCTATGCGTCCGACGATTGGCGGCCGGCCCTCGCGGAGGCGCTGCGCCAGCACTTCAGCCCCCCCGCGATACCCCGTCGTGTCGATGGAGACGACGCGGGAGGGCAGCGTCTCGCCGGGCAGGCTGCCCCCTCCGATGGTGGACAGGCTGTCTGCCACCGACGCCCGCGGCCCAAGCGCCTCGCTCCAGCGGCGGGAGGTGGCCTCCAGCCGGCTGAGCGGCATTGCGATCATGCGCCAGACGGGAACCTTTTCCTCCGCCTCTTGCTTTATGTAGTGCAACAGAGTCGCCGAGAGGGCGGCTATACTCAGCTTGTCGATGCGGACCGCCCTGGCCAGCGGGTGCTTAGACACCACATCGATGAGGTGCTGCTTACCCACTACTATCCCGGCCTGCGGCCCTCCCAACAGCTTGTCGCCCGAGAAGAAGGCCAGCCCGGCGCCGGCCCTGACGCTTTCCTGAGGGGTAGGCTCGTGGGCCAGTCCGTACCGCGACGTATCGAGCAGGCACCCGCTGCCCAGGTCGTGCAGCACTATAATCCCACGCTGCCGGCCTGCCTCTACAAGCTCGCTTAGCTCGGGCGAATGGGTAAAGCCCGTTACTCGAAAATTGCTGGCGTGGGCAGATAAGAAAGCGCCCGTGTCCTCGGTGATAGCCGCCTCGAAGTCCCGGACGTAGGTGCGGTTGGTTGTGCCCACCTCGACCAGTATGGCACCACTCTGTCTCAGGACGTCCGGGATTCGGAATCCGCCGCCGATCTCTATGGCCTCGCCCCGGGAGACGATGACCTCCTTGCCGGCGGCGATGGCGGCGAGGCCCAGAAGTATCGCGGCGGCGTTGTTGTTGACGACGATGGCGGCCTCCGCCCCGGTGAGCTGACACAGCAGACTTCCGATGTAGGCCTGCCGCGAGCCGCGCCGCCCGGTGTGCAGGTCGAGCTCGAGGTCGCTGTAGCCAGTCGCGGCGAGTCTGGCGGCCTCGGTGGCTTCATGGCTCAGAGGAGCGCGTCCCAGATTGGTGTGTAGAATTACGCCGGTGGCGTTGATGATAGGCGCCGGCCAAGGACTCCATTGGGCCGAGGCGCGCGCCTCTATCGCGTCCACGAGCTCGTCGAGTGCGGGCGCCTCCGCGCCGCTGGTGATGGCGCGTCTCGTATCGTCGAGCTGCGCCTTCACCAGGTCCAACACGGCTTCGCGCGAGTAGCTGCTGACCAGCCTGAGAATCCGGTCGTCGGATAGGAACCGATCGACGCTTGGGAGAGACCTGTAGGGACTGGCCATGGCAGGGCCATTATACCCCACGAGTCCTGGACGTGCGCAGCCTTACGACGGGCGGCAATCGCCTCAGGTCGTCTTCCCGATAGGAAGCCGTGTCATTGACCCTGTTCGATGTTGGCTGCTAGAATGTGGAGGATTCTCGAGTCGCTAGGGGGGCATGTTTGTAATCGGCCTCACGGGGGGCATCGGCACGGGCAAGTCCGAAGTCTGCGGCATACTGTCCACGCTGGGTGCCGCAGTCATCGACGCCGACCTGGTGGGGCATGAGGTGTATCGCGCTCAGACGGAGGGGTGGCACCGGATCGTCGAGGCTTTTGGCGAGGATGTGTTGGGGGCCACCGGTGCGATCGACCGTAAGAAGCTGGGGGCGATAGTCTTCGGCGATGCCGAAGCCCTGGAACGGCTCAACGCTATCGCCCACCCTCGCATATACGCCAAAATCGAGGAGCGAATCGCGGAGCTGAGGGGTGAGGGCCGCACGGTGGCGGTTGTGGAGGCCGCGCTGCTGATCGAGGCAAACTGGACACCCTTGGTGGACGAGGTCTGGGTCGTGGTATCCGCTAAGCAAAACGTCATTGACCGGCTAAAGAATCGCCACCTTGATCATGCCTCCATCCGGGCCAGGATTGGCGCGCAGATGACGCAGCGCGAGCGTGTTAAACATGGAGACGTTGTCATTGACAACGATGGTACGCTTGCAGAGTTGACCCAAAGTATCGAACAATTATGGGCTAGCCGTGTGGCACGCCATAAGGAGAACACCACCCAGAGATGAGTTCATCTACGCAGACCCTCTATCGCAGCTACATAATCGAGGAGTACCACCTAAAGGAGGAGCCGTACTACGTTCCGATCGGAGACGAGGTAGAGCTGTTCGAGGCCGCCTACCATCAGAAGATACCGGTGCTGTTCAAGGGCCCCACTGGATGCGGCAAGACGAAATTCATCGAGTATATGTCTTACCGGCTTGGACGCCCGCTGACGAAAATTCTGGGCAAGACGAACACCCGCAAGGCGCCAGATTCCGACAGCCAGAGCCTTCCGCTGATCACTATTGCATGCCACGAGGACTTGACCGCGAGCGACCTCGTTGGCCGGTACCTGCTCGAGGGAAACAACACGGTCTGGATCGACGGTCCGCTGAGTCGCGCGGTAAAGGCCGGTGGAATCTGCTACCTGGACGAGATCGTCGAGGCCCGCAAGGACACGACGGTCCTGATACATCCGCTTACGGACCACCGGCGCATGCTGCCCGTCGAGAAGCGCGGCGAGCTGCTGGAGGCGGCCGACGGGTTCTTGCTGGTCCTGTCGTACAATCCGGGGTACCAGAGCGCGCTCAAGGACCTGAAGCATAGCACTCGCCAACGCTTCGTCGCCATGGAGTTTGGCTACCCGCCGAGGGACATAGAGGCCGAGATCGTTCAGCACGAGTCCGGCGTCGACGCTGGGACCTCGCTTCAGCTTGCCAAGCTGGGAGAAAAAGTGCGGAACCTCAGAGAGCATGGGCTCGGGGAAGGCGCCAGCACCAGGCTTTTGATCTACGCGGGACAGCTCATTACCCAGGGTATCGCGCCTCGCCGCGCCTGCCAGGTGGCGATCAACTGGGCGGTTACCGACGATGCCTCGGTGCAAAGCAGCATCGGGGAGCTAATCTCGTCCATATTCGAGTGAGTAGGGCTGTGGGAATGGACTGGGAGGATGGGACCCTCACCCCAAAGGGCGCGAACGGGCGTTGAGGACGCCGAGTTGAGATTTAGATCGCACCACTTCTTACATTCCGATTGCCGGAGCTGCCGGCGGCAAGGGTTCTTCATCTAGATGGGCGTTTCACCCAAAGACGTAATCCGTCGCATTCTCGCCGAAAACCCCAAGAAGACCATCTCCGACCCTTCGTTGACTCCTGCGGGAGTCCTGCTGCTTCTCTACCCCAAGGATGGAGAGTACTGCGTCCTCTTGAACAAACGGACCGACCAGGTCGAGCACCACAAGGGAGAGATCTCCTTTCCCGGGGGAAGCAAGGACACCACGGACGCGACGCTGCTCGACACCGCCCTCCGCGAAACGTACGAGGAGATGGGTATACGCCCGGAGGATGTCGAAGTCCTGGGCCAGTTGGACGACACGCCCACCAGCACGAATTTCCTCATCACTACGACGGTGGGGACCATCCCGTATCCCTACGATTTCAATCCAAGCGAGCTGGAGGTCGCCGAGGTGCTGGAGATACCGCTCCCGGCACTGATGGACGACGAGAACAGGCGCGACGAGGTCAGAATAGTCGACGGCGACCTCGACCACGTTCCCTCGTACGTCTATCAGGGGCACCTGATATTTGGAGCGACGGCGCGGGTGATCAGTCGATTCCTAGAGTTGCTTGAGACCGTTCCATCCAAGGAGAGACCGTGGACAAGCCGGCGGCAGGGCTAGACGAGGTTCGGCAAGACTTGGGGCGCTTCCCAGCGCCGGTCGCCGAGGAGTTCGAAAAGGCCCATCCTCTCATGAAGGAGGCCCTTAACGAGGCTCAGACCATCGCCTGGGCCGAGTCCGGTATCGAGATCGCCGAGCAGACCGTACGGTCCTGGGAAGCCGCGGCTCAGTTCTACAGGACCAGCCCCAAAGTCGTCGGCTTCATGCCGTACAACTACTTCTCCAAGTGGACAGAGTGCGGCAGCGACCTCTGCAAGGAGTCCCCCACGCTGGCAACCGCATTCTTCGACGCCAGCCCCGGGGCGATGAGCAAACTGCGGTCACGACACATCGAGAGCTGGTCGCGGCTGGGTTTGAGCCTGTACAAAGGCACGTGGAAATCGAGCACGCTTTCCTGCAAGTTTTTCGCATCCAGCCCCGCGCTTCTAGAGACGTTGACCTTTCCGGAGCTCGAACGCTTCGTCGGGTTCCTCGATTCGCTGTCCCATCGCTCCTACGATCTTTCCTCCGAGTGCCTGACACTGGGCCAAGAGCTCTTCCCGCTCATCGGCGAGGACCGCGGAGCATTCATCTCTCTCGCCTCGACGCTGGTCGAGACTGGATGGCGGGAGGTCAAGAGCTTTTTCGAGGCTGGCTCGAAGGCGCTCCCGAAGATCGACGCAGGGCAGCGACTGCGCTTCCTCCAGCTGGCCGAACAGCTGGTCAAGAACGGCGGCACGAACATACCGACCGTAATGCTAGAGATATCGCAGTCGATGTCTCGGCTCGACTCAGATAGCCACGCGTCGATCATGACGTACGCCGAGGCTTTATTAGAGGTGTCGCCCGCGGCGGTGCCCGAGTTTATCAAGGGATGCCCTCTCGTCCTCGACCGCATCACCATGACCCAACTCGAGCGCTGGTACGAAGAGGGCGTGCGCATTCTCAAGCAAAACAGCGAAGGCGGACTGGCCTACTTCAAAATAGAGTCGTCCCACTCCGAGGAAATCCTCGAGGCCCTCTCGTCGGGCGTCGAGTTCGCCCGCGTGAAAGTGGTCATGGAGATGTACTGCCGTGGGCTGGCAGGAGAGCAGGTCAAGCTGGCCAGCACTGAGGAGCTGGTCAGCAAGAACATAGGCTGGGTGTCCAACGAGTCTCCATCGACCGAAGGGTCGACGGTCTTCGTGCCCCTCATCGTGGATCGCTATCCGACGAAGGACGAGAACTTCGCGTGGTTCAAGGTGGTGTCGACCCACCAGGTTGCCCACCTGGAGTTCGGCAGCTTCCTTTTCGAGTTCGACGAGCCCGCGACGCTGTTCAAGAACCTGCGTGGTCAGCTCGAGAAGGATAAGGTAAAACCGGTTCAGACACCCCAAGAGCTCCCCGACGTGGACGCGACCAGCCTGGAGCAGGGCTGGGTGACGGATATGCAGCGGTTCTTCAACCTGTTCGACGACCGCAAGCTCTCCTTAGACATCTTTACGGTTATCGAGGACGGCCGCCTGGACGCGCGGGTAAAGCTCGAGTATCCGGGCATCAAGCGGTCCTACACGCGGATTCAGACCGACTCTCTCGGCGAGCGTCCTGAAATCCAGTCGCTGCCCGCGCGCGAGGCCATGGTGGAGTTCCTGGTGAGGCTTAGCCTGCAGCAGTACAAGGGCATTCCCGCGCCTCAGCGTTACGTGACCGAAGCGAAGAAGATCGCCCGAATCGCCAAACGGGTCCTGCGGTCAATGGCCACAGTCGAAGATGTGGCGGAGGCAACGCTGCGGATATACGCGGTAATCGCGCAGATTCCCAACGAAGAGATCCCTCCAGAAGATTGGGAAGACCTTGACGTCGGGGAAGATGAGGAGGAGTACGCGGACCCTGAGGACATGGAGCAGCTCCTGCAGCAGCTCGCGCAGGGTATGGAGATGCAGCTTCGCCCAGAGGGAGAAGACGAGTACGACTCGTCCGAGGAGGTCGAGTACAGGGGCGACTTCAAGCCCGAGTTGGTCCAGCTTCTCACACGTCTTCGGATGCAGCCCCAGGACCAGGCGGGGGAGGCTGCCGGAGAGCCGATAACACAGGAGATGCTGGAGGAGCTGCTCAAGAACAGCGCGGAGCTGGACCTCCAGGCCGTCGAGGGCGAGATACAGCAGACCAGCGGCCAGTTCGCCAACAACCTCTTGAAGGAGGCGGGGGTCAATCTTCCCGACTCGCCGGAGTTCGGCCAAGGACCTCTCGTTCACGTCGACGAAGATGGTGGCTCCCTCGATCCGACAGAGCCGCAGACCTTCGTGTACGACGAGTGGGACTTCCGTGCCGAGGACTACAAGCCTCGCTGGTGCATCGTGCGCCAGAAGACGATGGCGGAGGGCGATCAGGCCTACTACAACACTACGCTGCATAACTACGGGTCGCTGGTCGACAAGGTCCGGCGGCAGTTCGAGATGATGGTGCCGGAGATGTTCCGCAAGGTCCGCAAGCTCGAGGACGGCGACGACATTGACATCGACGACCTCATCGAGGCGATCGTCGACATGCGGACCGGCGCCAGCCCCAGCGATAAGTTCTACTGGCGGCGCAACAAGGTCCAGCGGGACGTGGCAGTGGCCTTCCTGCTTGACACGAGCGCGTCCACGGCCGAGGCCATCGACGAAGCCAAGCGCGCCCCCGACGACTGGGATGCGCCGGACGACCCTGTCGAGTACATGGTCTGGCTGCGCACGCGCCGAGGTGAGGCCATGCGGCGCTCGTACAAGCGCATCATCGACGTTGAGAAAGAGGCCATTGTCCTTATCATCAACGCGCTGGAGTCGATAGGGGACGTCTACGGCATCTACGGCTTCTCGGGCTATGGACGGGAGAACGTCGAGTTCTACACGATCAAGGAGCTTGACGAGGCCATGTCGGACAGGGTCAAACGCCGCATTGACCGCGTCGCGCCGCTTCATGCCACCAGGATGGGTCCGGCGATTAGACATGCCACCTCCAAGCTGGAGCGCCAGGACGCCCGCACGAAGCTCCTGTTCCTCATCAGCGACGGTCGCCCGCAGGACCGTGGCTACAGCCGGGAGGGCGTCGAGAAGGAGTATGCCGTCCACGATACCAGGATGGCCCTTGAAGAGGCCCGGCGTAAGGATATAGAGTCCTTCTGCCTGACGGTGGACAAGAACGGCCACGACTACCTGAAGACGATGTGCCAGGATATCGGCTACGAGGTTCTGGACGACATCTACGCCCTACCTGAGCGTCTGCTGTATCTATACCGCCGGCTGACGATGTAGCGCGGACGCTGGCCACGCAGGCTCCGCCCTGTGGCGCCCTGGACGGCACGACCCGCTTCTCACCTCGCCCAGCGCCACCCACGTCTCGCGCGGACCATCATAGAGACGATGCCCCTCTGGGTTTCCTATGCCTGTAAAATGGATTGAGTTCTTCCGGAAGGAGCCGGCGTGGGAACATTCAGCATCACGATCGAGATTGGCGACCCGCAAGGCCGGAGATTCGAATCGATCGACGCCCTCGTAGACACCGGGGCCACCCTGACCACTGTTCCTGCGCCCTTTATTGCGGCGGCTCGGCGTCGCGCCCTCCCGACGAAGCACCTTCAGACTTGCCAACGATCAACGTGTCGAGATGGACATGGGTGAGACCAAGGTCAGAGTGGAAGGCATGGAGACCACTACTTGGGTGCTCTTCGGTGACGAAGGCACTACCCCTTTGCTTGGGGCCATGACACTCGAAGGCTTGCTTCTTGGCGTAGATCCCTTCAACGAACGACTCGTCCCCGTTGAGGGGCTGCTCGTGTCAGATAGGTAGGGCATCCCCGCAGCTTGGCCGCCCCGCGCCGGCCAACCGACATCGCCGAATTCGCCGACGCCCATGCCTTGTGCTCGCCCAGCCCCCTGGCTAGTGTGGAGTCATGCGAGCTCACGCTATCATGCTTGCCTCGGCAATTGCGGTCGGGGTGCTGGGGCTGACCTGCTCGAGCCCTTCAGCCGCGGTGGCGCCCCCTCCGAAGGGGCGCATCGCATTCTATTCGGACCGAGACGGTGTGCTGCAGATCTACGCCATGCGACCGGATGGCACAGATGCGCTCAACCTCTCCAATAACTCGGCCCGTGAGGTATTCCCCGACTGGTCTCCTAGCGGCGGCCAAATCGCCTTCGCCTCAGCCCGCGATGAAAACTGGGAGATCTATGCGATGAACGCGGACGGTACCGGCGAACGACGGCTGACCGATAACCCGGCGGCGGACATGTCGCCGGCCTGGTCTCCGGACGGCAGCAAGATCGCGTTTCAATCCGACCGGGACGGCGTCTTCGAAATCTACGTCATGGACGCGGATGGTTCTAATCAGATGCGGTTGACAGAAAGCCCGACGGACGACGTGGCACCGGCGTGGTCCCCCGACGGCACCCGTATCACCTTCACATCCATGTCGGAAGGCAGATCGGGCGTGTACACGATGACCGCCCACGGCATGAACCGGGTACGGTTGAGCTCGGCCTTCGCGGACGATGCCTCTCCCGCCTGGTCTCCTGACGGCACCACTATCGCTTTCCACTCGCGGCGCGACGAGCTCACTCGCATCTACCTGGTCGACTCCTCAGGGGACTATGAGCGCCGCCTTACGCTGAAGTCTGGATTTGCGCCTGCTTGGTCCGAGGATGGCTCGCAGATCGCGTTCTACTCGAGGCGCGATGGCAACGCTGAGATATACATGATGAACGCTGACGGCAGCGGGCAGACGCGCATCACGCACGACCCCGGTGAGGACGTCAGACCGGCGTGGGGTCCCGGCGGATAGGGCGGCTGCCATGCTCCCCGAGGCGGTCGTGCGGGCGGCATGCAGCCTGCAGCACCCTATAGGGCCTCTCCGTCCAATCCTGGGGAGCATGCAAATGGCTGCCAGCTCAGCGGCCCGCTGCTAGCAGCGAGAAAGCGATACGTACGCTTTCCCACCCGCCCGCCCGCAAGATTTACGGTCTGGGGAGCCCGAGGCGACCAGCCCCTCCGAGCCCTTTCGAGGGTGGGCGGGCAGGATGTTTCAAGACATATGCAACCAGGCACTAGATTGTCGACGCTCGGAAATGGATGCGTCCGAGGGGGTCGATGAAAGGCCCGCGGTCCGCTTCCGCATTCGGTCACCTTCAGGATCTTCGCAGGAACTGTATCAACTCGAGCAGCGTGTGGGTGACAGCCCTGCCTCGTATTCGCAGTCGCTGGGTGGGGTAACGGCCCGAAGTCGACGCCGTGCGGCCGTCGATTGAGAACCCGATGTGCGAGGTGCCGAGGGGGCCGCTCGTTGGCGTCGGGTCGGTGACAAGGCCCGTCACGCCTATACCGACGTCGGCGTCGAAGCGTCTGCGTGCCGCTTCGGCCATCGCCTCGGCCACCTCGGCGCTTGCTGGTCCGAACTCCTCGACGACCCGGGCATCCACGCCCTGCGCGGCCAGGACCCCGGCGCCGTTCACCACTAGGCTGCCCTTGAGGAACTCCGCGGCTCTCGGGGCATCTGCCAAGTTGCTGGCCAGCAGGCCTCCCGTAAAGCACTCCATGATGCCGAGGGTTTGGCGCCGGCCCGTCAGCAGCGAAGCCACCTGACTGATTGCCGTTTCGTCGTCTTCTCCCCAGATGGCGTCGTCGCCGATGATTCGGCGTATCTCAGCCTCCATCGGCTCGATGAGAGTTCGCGCCTCGTCCTCCGTTTCTGCCGTGGCGATGGCCCGCAGATGGATGCCATCCTCCTTCGAGTATATGCCTAGGTTTGGGTTTGCGGCCTGGAACAGGGGGGTCAGCATCTGGTCGAGGCCACCTTCCGAGATGCCGAAAGTCTTGAGGGTTCTCGTGACGATGGCAACACCGGGGTTGTGCTGCTTGAGTCGGGGGGCAACCTCGCAAGTCCACATGCGGGTGAGCTCCCTTGGTGGGCCGGGCATGGCTACGAGAATGCTGCCGCCGCGCTCCACCCACCAGCCCGGCGCCGTCCCCAGGGGGTTGGGGATAGCATCCGCCGACTGAATGAGAGTTGCCTGCTTTATGTTCGTGTCCGGCATTGGCGTTCCGCGCCCGGCGAACAGCCCCTTCAGGTGCTCGAGGAGCTCGTCTTGCACCACCATCTCCTCGTCCAAGACCCGTGCCGTGGTTTCTCGCGTGAGGTCGTCGGACGTCGGGCCGAGGCCGCCGGTCGTCAGCGTCACGTCGGAGCGTCGCCAGGCGCGATCCAAGACCTCGAACAAGAGGTCTGGGTCGTCACCGACTTTGGTCGCCCAGCGTAGCCCAATGCCCAGCTTCGCTAGCTCTGCCCCGAGGTATGAGGAGTTGGTGTCTACGGTCTCGCCCATCAGGAGCTCGGTCCCGATGGAGATGATCTCAGCGTGCATGACCACCCCTGGTAGATTTTCGGCCAGGCCAGTATAAGGCGTGGCGCATCGAGCTAGCAACGAGGCGCCCACCTTGAAGCGGGTGTTTTAGTCACGGCACTTGGCGCATGGCCCGGTCTGGCGGAGGCTGTTGGCCTTGGAGGCGGACTCAGCAAGCGTTGGCCAGGCCGCACCGCCGCTACGCGGATGGAGGGCTATGCAGAGGTCATTCCGACTCGGCGTCGGGCTCAGAATCCTCGGCGCCGTAGGGGATATTTTCGTGTAGGCTGAACATCGACTCCACCCAATCGGCGTCAATGAGCAGGACTGGCTCTCGTATGGTGTCGGACTCGCTTTTGGCGTAGTAGGCCGAGGTCCCCGGAGCCTTGGAGCCGATCCTGAGCAAGATCCCATCGATGTACCTAGTGCCGAGGTCGGAGAGCCCGTTGAACCTGATCTCTATGGCCCTGGAGTCGTCGGTTATCCCCCACGGTGCGTAGTCGCGGTCGTCCACAAGTGGGACCCCGATCGTTATCGGTGGCGGCCCGGACAGCAGCGGCCGTATCTCCGCGAATCGCTCGGGATCCACGGGAAGCATCGCCGTGTCGTCGGGCCGATATCTGACGGACCATTCACCGTCGTCTTGCTCGAAGGTGAGGACTTGCGTCTCGAGGGAGGTGGGGTCCCCGCCGTAGATATTGACCTGCTCCAGCTCCTCGGTTGTGCGCTCGACGTACCACTTGGGCAGAGGTGGCTCCTTGGCCAGTCGTGCCAGCACATCGCCCCACGAGGCCGCGATGAGGAACAGCTCGTCGAAGCCGACGACCTCGCCGTAGTGATGCCCGCCGTCGGCTGTCTTGTCGCCTAGCCTGAACTCGATCTGTCGGTCGCCCGTCAGCCCCACCTTGACGACGGTGTGTGGGTTATCGAGCCCGAACTCGGCGGGGTCGTTGATAAACGTCTGCGTGGCCGTAAGGTCGCGCTTCGTCTGTGGTCCGCTCACCAAGAGCGTGACTCCGCCCCATCGGAAGGCCGAAGGAGGGATGTTCGCAGGGTCGTCGAAGGCCCAAGTCCCCTCCGGAAGTTTCTCGAACTTGACGCTTTCACCCTCGAAAGAGACCTCGATGCGGATAATGTCGTCAATCCCGACCTGATAAAACCAAGGCGGCCTGGGAGCTTTCACTTCTTCGCTGGCAAAAGGGTTGACGTACACCACGCCGCCGATAACCGCCGCGATCACGACGAGGCCCAGCGTCATCTTGAGGTTCACCGTCCGGCCTCCTCCCTACCTAACGTCTTCTCCACCACACGATGCTTCCCAAAACGACCATCACCGCCGGGGGCAGGAACCAGCTTGACCATTTGATGAAGTCGCGCTCTCGCGTGTTAACCACAAGCTCCCTAAAGGGGATCAGCTTCGGGCGGATGGATATTAGCTCAAAGTCCTCGGCAAGCCAGTTGACTGAGTTGAGGAGGAGGTCGCCGTTCTGACTGCTGCTGAAGAACTTGTTCTTGGCGAAGTCTGAGTCGCCGAAAACCACCAGCTTGGCTGGCAGGTGGCGCTCTCTCTCATCTGCCGTGATCGCCGCCTGCACAGCCGCGGCCACCGTGAAAGGTCCTCTCAGCTCTTGTCCAGTATCGAGGCTCACGTTTTCCGGGTCGGACTCGAGCCAGCTGGCCGGGGTGGTTATCGCCAAGGGAGCGAAGGTGATTCCGGAAGTCAGGTCCGCTCTGGGGACTATCAGACCCACTGAAGTCACCTCTGGAAAGAAGGCGACACCGATCTGGTCCACTATGCTGACCCCTGTTACCTCGCTGCTCGGGAACTGCCCATTCGTCCTCTGTATCATGGGCGTCAGCAATTCGCCGCCCACGTTGCTGACGGCGTCGGCGATGCTATCCCTGCCGAACCCCACCGCCCATATCTGAAACACGGATGCAAAAGACTCGGGCGGATCTGGGTCCAGCAGTGCGACGACGGCGCCGCCGCGCTTGATGTAGTCGACTAGGGCTTGGGTCTCCTGCTCATCCAGGTTCTGCCTCGGGCCGGCGATCAATAGAACGGCGGCGTTTTCAGGCACCCGATCGAACTGCCTCAGGTTGAGCGGGATTACCGCGTAGTTGTCACGGCGCATGCCATCGAGCGCCAGGTCGAACCCTTCATCGTCGATTGCGCCCGTGACGAGATCTCGGGTTTCCGAGGCTTCGTCATGGCCCGTAAGGAAGTACAGTACCTTCTGTTCGACGCCCGTGGCCACCAGTATTCCGGTCACGAATGCTTGCTCGGTGGGGGAGGCGACCTTCTCGAGACGATTCTGCGTCAGATCCTCAAAGACTATCGACGGGAACTCGGTCACGTCGTACCGTGTCGCCACGCTGCGTTTGAGCTGAGGGTCGATAAAACGGTAGGCGAAACGTGACGAGTGCCTCTCGAACTCGTTGAGCAGGTCTTCGGCTTGGTCCCGTGCAAAGGCCGTGCGAGGGTCGTTTTCCACGAAGAAGGCGTTGGCTCTGACATCGGTTTCCAACTCATCGAGGATCTTGAGAGTTTGCGGAGATAGGGTTAGCGCCCGTGTGGCTGTAACGTCGAAACGAGTCGTGTTGCGAAAGAGCAGGAAGTTGACCAGTATTGCGATGGCAAAGAACGCTAACGTCATCACGATGACGTTGACGCCATACCGGCCCTGCCGTCCGGCGAGGAACATCGCGACCGCCCGCGGGGACAAAACAAGGGCGAGCGCCAGGAGGGCGATACCGATGATCAGGACACTGACAGAGAAGTTGCTCAGCTCGTCGACGGTGAGGAATATGATCCCGCCCGCTGCCACGCCGACGCCGCCGACTACGGCGGAGATGACGCTCCACATGCCGCTCGAGCTCAGCGCCGATCGGACGATGTCCCATAGAGAAGCGGTATCTCCGCCCTGACGTACCAACTATCTCCACCTGCGCGTTTCAAGCGATCGTACCGTCATGAAGAGGAACACGGCCGTCAGGCTGACGTAGTAGACGATGTTCCCGGTGTCGACGATACCACGCGTAAAATCCTGAAAGTGCGCGTTCATCGAGAGGCCGTTCAAAACCTCTGCGGCTGTCCCCGAGACGATGTCGGCGACGCGATTGATGAACGACAAGGTGAGGAGCACCGACATGCCTATGACCGCCGCGACGATCTGATTGCTGGACAACGATGACGCCATGAGGCCTATGGCCA
>JADFIF010000061.1:10812-16535 GCA_022566795.1 Chloroflexota bacterium | reverse complement strand
CTGATCGAGGCCGGCTCCGTGCCGCTGCGCGGCGAGATCCAGGCGCTGCGCGAGACCAGGCTGGACACGCTGGTGCTGCTCGCCTGCGCCGCGGTCGCTGGCGACCCGGGCCCGGTATTTTCATCCTTTGCTACGGTGGTCGCAACCACCACGAGTGATTCTGAGATAGTCGCTTAATGTGAGCCCTTCGGCACGCTCGCAGCCGGCTCTTTCGGGCAATGCCGGCAGCCGCGATGCTTCTCTGGAGGATACGAAGCGGATGCTATCGACGGGCCACACACAGGGCCAGGGTTGGACTCGCTTTGGAAGCGCCCTCGAGACCCTCTCGTCCCGCGTGGCCGGCCCGGTCCTCGATCTGCTGCTTCCGCTGAGCTGTGCCGTCTGCGGCCGCGAGGGCCAGCTGCTCTGCTCGGCGTGCGAGCCCTCGCTGCCTCGGCTGGAGCAGCCCTACTGCTCCATCTGCGCCTGGCCCGGCCGGCGAGGGGTCTGCTCTCGGTGCACCGCCTCGCCGCCGGCCATCGGTCGCATCGGGGCGCCCTACCTGTTCGAGGGCGCGGTGCGGGAGATGGTCCACAGCTTCAAATACGGCAACTTCAGGGCCGCCGCGCCGACCCTGGGTGCGCTGCTGGCCGACCACCTGAAACGCGACCCGATGTCGGCCGACGTGCTGATGCCTGTGCCGCTCCACGGGAGCAGCGAGCGTCAGCGCGGCTACAATCAGGCCGAGCTGCTGGCGCGAGCTATCGCCCGCGAGAATGGAACGCCTCTGGAATCCAGAGCCCTGCGGCGGACCAAGAAGACCCCGCCCCAGGTGTCGATGGATGGCTACGCGCAGCGCATCGGCAATATCCAGGGGGCTTTCGGCTGCGATGGCGACCTCCGCGGAGTAAATGTCTTGCTGATAGACGACGTCGTTACCACCGGCAGCACCATGTCGGCCTGCGCCCAGGCGCTGAAGGCCAGCGGGGCCGGCTCCGTCTTGGGTCTGGCGTTGGCGAGGCAGAGGTAGAAAATGCCCGAACGCACCATGACCGCTCAGGAGACCCAGGCTTACCTGGACGAAACACACGTCGCCAACCTGGTCACGCTGAATCCTGACGGCTCGCCTCACGTTGCGCCGGTATGGTACCTGCACCGCCAAGGCCGGCTGCACATCTCGGCCGGCGCCTCCGCGGTCAAGGTGCGCAATATCCGCCGCGACGCCCGCGTGGCCGTCTCCATCGCCAACGACTCCTCTCCGGCCACATACGTTCTGGTCGAAGGGCGGGCCAGGGTAAGTGCCGACGACGCCGCGGCGCTGCTCGTTGAGATGTACGTGCGCTACCAGGGCGAAGAGCGGGGGACCCTCAGCGCTCAAAAGACCCTTGAGGCGGGACCGTCCGTGGCGATCCACATCGAGCCGTCCAAGATCATCACGTGGGTCTCAGGCGCCGACGACTGATCGTCTCTATCGGCTGACCTTGGCCATCACTCCCTCTCTCGCGTCGCGCACAGACCGGCGACGACCCTTGCCAAGGGGAGAGTCCGCAGGATCGATGGCCGAGGTCATTGAACGGCCACCGTGGTGATTGCGCCTTGTTGACCTCCGGGAGAACATGCGGTCATACCCCTCCCGCTTTGCACGCGTCGCGCTATAAAATAGCGGCAGGGGTTTCATGGCAGATAATTCGCGAATGACCACTCGCAGGGTCCGTTCGCTGCATACCTTCGAGGCCTTCAGCAACCACAGCTATCGCCTGCTGTGGACGGCCAATTTCTTCGCGTACGTCTCTCGGTGGATGCAGATGACCCTGCTGGGGTGGCTCGTCCTGGAGCTGACGAACTCTCCCTTGCGGGTGGCGCTGGTCGGCTTCTTTGGCATGCTGCCGCTGCTGATGCTCGGGATGATAGGCGGCGTGTTGGCCGACAGGGTGAACAGGCACCGGCTTCTCATCATCACGCAGGTCGGGAGCTTCATCGCGGCGCTGGCGATAACGGCGCTGTTGCAGACGGACGTCGTGCGCTTCTGGCACGCCTACATCGTGATATTCGCCACGGGCGTCGGGTGGGCGCTTGACATGCCGTCGCGACGCTCGGTCGTGCACGACCTGGTCGGGAGGTCGGGAGTTACCAACGCCATCGCCCTCGACTCCGTGGGCATGCACGGAAGCCGTATGATCGGCCCCGCGCTGGCCGGCGGGCTCATAGCCATTGTAGACGTAAAGGGCGGATACATGGTGGTGAGCGCCCTCCTTGTCGTGGCCGTGGCCTTGATATGGGCGGTCAGCCTTCCCCCGCAAGGCGGCCGAGGCCTCGCCTCCTCCAACGTGATACGCAACCTGGTCGAGGGGCTTCGATACGTGAGGAGCAACAACGCCCTCCTGGGGACGGTGCTGATCACCATCCTGATGAACCTGCTGCTGTTCCCCTACGTGCAGATGATACCGGTGATAGCGGTCGACGTGCTGCGTATCGGCCCGGGCCTTATGGGAACGCTTCTCGCGGTGGAGGGGCTGGGAGCGCTGATCGGCGCCGTCATCATAGCGTCGAAGGGTAACATCCGATACCACGGCCGCTACTACATGGGCGGGTCGATGCTTGGGCTCGTCATGGTCCTGCTTTTCTCACTGTCGCATTCGTACCTGATGTCGCTTCCGATTCTGCTGGTGCTCGGCCTGGGCACGTCGGGCTTCGGGACCATGCAGGCTACCATCGTGATGCTGCTGGCCAAGGACGAGATGCGTGGCAGAGCACTGGGCGTGATAAGTCTCGCCATCGGGGCCGGGCCCCTGGGGGCGCTCATGATCGGCGCGATTGCCAGCGTGACCGACGCATCCTTTGCCATAGGCGTTCACGCGGTGCTCGGGATCGCCTCCCTGTCGCTGGTGGCGCTCATGATGCCATCGTTGAGACGTCAAATCGCCCCCGATGCCGCCGACCCAGACCCTGAGGATGGCGTCCCGCAGAGCGCTCGCGCGGTCCCTTAGCGTCGCGCCTCGCCGGCGTTCGCGCGGTGACGGGAGGCGGACGCCTTTGGCATACCCACCCGCCCTCGAAGGTCTAATCTCACTTGCATTGGGTGTTGGAGCGCTCGGGCCGTCTGACCGGGGCAAAACGCTCGGATTCTGAGCCCGTCATCGTCACATCTCGCAACAGCGGTTCGGCATACGAGCCTCACCCATGCTAAGATCGGCACTGCCATGGAGTCGCGCAAAACGTGGATCGCTCAGCTGATTATCTTGTTGATAACGGTCTTGGTGTTCCAACGTGTTCTCGAGGCGACTGGACCGGCGATAGCCATATTGACCGGGGCGGTTACCTTCATAGTGCCAACCATTATCTGGACTCGATTGAACCGTCGGGGTGAGGACTGAACGACATCTGGGGGCGCCATTCGACAGGCCTGGGCAGGTCCCAGATTGCTTGCCAGAGCGGCGCTCCCTTTGGGGCCTCCCGGCCGTCGGTGTTGAGATAGCTTCGAGTTACCGGAACGCCTGCCAGACAAGCAGCGCGCCGACGACGACCAGCACGCCGCCCATGACCGTAATGAGCGTGTCCAGCCTTACCCGCCCCGTGAGCTTTGCCCCGTAGTAGCTGCCGACCATCGCAGCCGCGCCCATGGGAATCAGCAGGGCGTAATCGACCTGCCCCCGCGCAACGTGGCCGATCCACCCGAGCGATCCCATAATGAAGCCGATGAACAGATTGGAGCCCGCCGCGATTCTCGGGTCCACGCGAAGAATCCTGATCAGTGCGGGCAGGCGGATGCTGCCGAGAATCAGCCCGACGGCCCCGCCCAGAAGGCCCACGCCAAGGCCTATACCGCCCTCGGCAGCCATCCGATTGCGGCTGAATAGGCCCGGCGACCCCTCGAGATCGCTGCCGAATAGGTGGCCGCCACCTGCGTTCGACCGCCGTCGGTTCGCCACCAGGATCAGGAACTCGATGCCCTGCCAGCCGACGAGAAGACCTGCCAGGAAGATGAGAAGCTCCTCTGGCACCGCGTCGCTGCTGAAGCCCCCGATGAACGCGCCCACGAAGGCAGGGACACCCATCACGAGTACGATTCGTTTATTGACCCGCCCCTCGCGCAGGTGTCGTATCGCGCCGGTGAGGGAGCTAAGGCTGCTGACGAGGATGTTGGTCCCGCCGGCCGTGGGCGCGGCGACCCCCATGAGCAGCAGCGACGGAAGCCGCATGGTGCCCAGGGCGAGCCCCACGAACCCACCGAGCAGGCCGACGGCGAAGGAGATGAAGGTCAAGACCAAGCCCTGCCAGACCAGTATGTCCGACGTCAGGCCGATTACGTCGATTGATGACGTCATCTAGCGCTGCCCGCCCTGGGCAGACAACCCATCGAGGGCGGTGCGCATCTCGTCGATCTGCTCCCGTGGAGCCGGATGGCGCCCGTAGCAGGCCCGGTTGAAGGCGGCCGTAATCGCTCCCACGACGTTGGCCGGGAAAACCTCTTCGAGCGTACGTTGGTACTCGCCGGCCGTCTGGGACGGCCCTCTCCGATATCCTTTGTTTTCCGCGAGCAGCAGCATGCCGAAGTAGAGGCGAAAGACGTCCACGACCCCGGCCTCGTCGTCGGGGAGTCTCAGAGGCCGTAGCCGCGATCTGTGCCTCATTCGCCTCGGGAGCAGGTTGAAGAGCAGCTGGGCCATGTCGTAGGCCGGATCGACGTCTTCGGCTACCGTGTCGCGAGTCGCCTCCGACTCGTCCCGCCGCCACCTTCCTGCGCGCCGAAAAGCCCTCGCCAGTAAAAACAGCAGCAACAGCACCATTACGGCCAGCGCGGCCCACTGGACGACTTGGAGCAGTATGTCTACCCAGCCGCCCTCGTTGGCCTCCGACTGCAACCGGCTCAGCGTCTCGCCGAAACCCAAGTTCTCCAGCGCCTCGACCTCGGGAGGCTCGGGGCTGATGAAGGTGCTCAAGAGGGACTGCACCAGCTGAATCAGCCAGAATACGACGAAAGCGATGGGCACGATCACCACGAAGAAGAAGACGGTCCCAATGGCCTTCATCACGGCAAGGGCGGGAACGGCCACCAACGAGATCGCGCCCCGCTGCAGGACGCTGAACAGCAGCCCCATTATGAGTATCGCCGAGACCGTCCCACCCACCACTCTTGGCCACGTTGTTACATTGACGCCCTCCCTTGCGGCGGGGAGGATGTGGCTGATGCCCAGGCCAACCAGGCCGGCGGAGAAGAACAGGAACATGATCGGGAAGATGTTGAGGTCGTCCGAGTGGAAGACGTCGATGACGGCCGCCGCCGCCAACACGAGAGTTCCGACCCGGAAGCTGAACCCAAGAGTCTCCGAGGGAGAGTCCATGGATGCGAGACGCCCGCCACGCCACCAGAGCAGGGCTCCGAAGACCCCGCCAGCCAGAGCCCTCAGCGTCGCCCCCGGTATGGACGAGATGCCGGCGGTCCAGCCGAGGTCCAGGAACTGGCCGGCCGAAGGCACCTGGGTTCCGATGGTCAAGTAGATGACGACGGCGCCGGTGAGCATCTGGAAGACGTATGATGATATCGCCGGCATGAGGATGAGCTGGAGCAGCCGTGCCGTTAGGAACGATACCGTGAGCAAGGCCATGATGGCAGTCAACCCGAGCGGACTGCGACCGATCCCCGAGGCCAGGCCAACGAGGACCATCACCGCAAAAAGCCATGCGCTGTCCGAGAGCAGCACGGACGCGGTAACCAGTCTGTCTTGGACTCTATTCACCGGCCA
>JADFIF010000061.1:8749-10713 GCA_022566795.1 Chloroflexota bacterium | reverse complement strand
CACCCGAGCGGACTGCGACCGATCCCCGAGGCCAGGCCAACGAGGACCATCACCGCAAAAAGCCATGCGCTGTCCGAGAGCAGCACGGACGCGGTAACCAGTCTGTCTTGGACTCTATTCACCGGCCAGCCCGATGCTCGAAAGGTGGCCCTGTAGCTCGTGAACCGTGACGCCCTCGGGCATCTGCGGGCAGACGCCGTCGCCCAGGTAGAGCACTACTATCTTGTACCCCTGCCGTTTGAGGCTGCTGATCGCCTCGACTAGCTCGGGCTGCACGAATGCGACGATCACCGCCAGCGTCGCCCCCGTGGGGAACCGGCGGGCGTGCTCGGTTAGCTGGGCCGGCATTGGGCCCATCGCCAGCGGCCGGATCGTGGCGAGGGCCTCGAGAATCAGCGTTAGCTGCTCCGGCGATCGGCTGGGGCTGATCTTCATCGGCCTCTCCGCGAGGATCGGCGTTCCGTTGGAGAACATCCCGAGGCTGTACTGGCGCTCCGCTGCGTAAGATGCGACCGAGGCCGCCGTCGTGATGACGTTCTCCAGATGAACCGGCGAGTACCCCTCCCAGTAGCGGGCGGTTGTTTCCACGACGACCACCATGACCAGCGTGATCGTGGAGCTGGGCTCAAAGGTCCTGACACGAAGTTGGGCGGCCTTCGCGCTAGCCTTCCAGTCCACTACGTTCATCGGGTCGCCACTCTGGTAGTCGCGTATGCCCGAAGGTCGGGACGGGTCCCAGAAGGCGCTGATTCCGCCGGCGGTCTCACCTAGTGGCCGCCAGGTCGGAAGGCCGAGGTCTGTCAGCGAAACGACTCTTGGGTATACGAGAACGTAGTCCTGGTCGCGCACGGTCATCTGGCTGTTGTAGAACCCGAACAGGTCGCCGCTTTCGACCCGCGCCGGTCCGAAGCGGAAGAAGCCACGCTCGGAGCACTTCAAGCGATAGTCCCAGCGGATTCTCTCGTACCATCCGATCGAGGTCGCGTGGTGGAGGACCTGGGAGTTCGGATTGGCGCTGACGGAGATGTCCGCCTCGCCGATGGTAAAGGCGTCCGGCACCTCGTCGTGGACTTCGATCCTACCCAGCGGTACCGGTTTGCTGTTCACCAGCGTCACGCTCATAGAGAACTCTTCGCCGATGAACGCCCGACGCTGAGAGAGGTCTCGCCGGTAGCTGACCTCTTCGAGCGAGACCCTGTTCCACAGCCACGAGACGCCCACGACGAGCAGCCCGATGACCCCGAAGCCGATCACCAGTCCCTGACCCGCGAAGATGCCGATGAGGACCATAATGACGAACAGGGTCACCCACAGATCCTGCCAGGCCTGGTTGAACAAGGGCCCTACCTCTCGATGGGAACGGGAACGGCCTCGAGAACCTCACGTATTATCTGGTCTGTCGTGCGTCCTCGCAGGCGGGCCGTCGAGGTGGGGATAACACGATGCGACAGGACCGGATCGGCCAGGGCTTTGACGTCGTCGGGCGTCACGAAATCCCGCCCGTCGATGGCGGCCCGGGCCTGAGCGGTCTTGTAGAGGGCAAGGCCGGCCCGCGGGCTGGCGCCGAGAGACAGCGCTTCGCTCACCCGAGTGGCCTGGAGAATCTCCACTATGTACGCCCGCACGGTGTCGTCGACCTTCACGGAGGTGACAGACTCCTGCATGCGCTCAAGCTCTTCTCGCTCGGTGACGGCATCGACCGGGGGCGGAAGCGATTCGCGCTCGAACCGCAGCAGGATGTCCGACTCCTCCTGCGGCGTAGGATAGCCGAGCTTTACGCGTACCATGAATCTGTCGAGCTGAGCCTCTGGCAGTGGAAAAGTCCCCTCCATCTCTATGGGGTTCTGTGTGGCCATGACGATGAAGGGCGACTCTAGCATCATCGTCACGCCGTCGATGGTGGCCTGCCGCTCCTGCATCGCTTCGAGCAGCGCGGACTGCGTGCGAGGCGTCGCCCGGTTGAT
>JADFIF010000061.1:0-8649 GCA_022566795.1 Chloroflexota bacterium | reverse complement strand
TGGGGTTCTGTGTGGCCATGACGATGAAGGGCGACTCTAGCATCATCGTCACGCCGTCGATGGTGGCCTGCCGCTCCTGCATCGCTTCGAGCAGCGCGGACTGCGTGCGAGGCGTCGCCCGGTTGATTTCGTCTGCCAGCAGTATGTTGCAGAAGATCGGCCCGGGCCGAAACTCGAATTCGCCTGACTTCTGGTTATAGAAATTTACTCCCAGAACGTCCGTCGGCATGAGGTCCGGAGTGAACTGAATGCGCTTGAACGTACAGCCGAGAGACTGGGCCAGCGCCTTGGACATCGTCGTCTTGCCGATTCCGGGAACGTCTTCGACAAGGATGTGCCCCCGGCACAGCAACGCGATAGTCGCCAGGTCGATGACGTCGCCCTTGCCGACGATGACGCGCTGCACGTTGGTGCGCAGCCTGGCCACCATCTCACTGACCTGAGCCGCCGTCGCCGGTTCCATTGACACCTCTTCCGCTGCCGCGTCCTAGCAGGGCGCTGAACGCTCGTTCGACCTTCCCGTTCGACAGGCTCAGGGCAGGCTCTCATCCTCCGGCGGACGGGCTAAACTCCTCTGCATTCCCCATCGTTCCCAGCCTGCCAGGGGCGACTTTTTCGTGGGAGACCCGTTTCGTGGCCCAACGACCGGCTTGGGCTACACGCAAGTTCCTTCACCGCGTGACCTTTGCCGCTCCGGCGCCGGCCAGCTTTCCGAAGACTGCTCCGTGCATCAGACCGGCGGCTCGAAGACTGTTATGGTAGAAGATTCCGCCCACTATCTCGCCCGCCGCGAACAGCCCCGGAATTGGCCTGTCCTCCAGATCGAGCACCTGAGCGTCGCCTGCGATGCTCAGGCCGCCGTAGGTATAGGTGATGCCTCCGGTGACGGTAAACGCGACGAAGGGCGGCGTGTCAATTCGGATGGCCCAGTTGCTCTTTGGCGGGTCGAGGTTCTTCGTAGCCCGGCCGTCCAGCTTTCGGGGCGTGTATTCCCCGTCCTGCGCATCGGCGTTGAACGCCTCTACCGTGCCTCTGAACGCCACCGTGTTGACCTCCAGCCTCTCCGCGAGCGCTCCAAGGTCGCCGGCCTCGACGGCGGTGGCTACGCCATAGCGCGGCTCGAGCATCGGCCGTGCCTTCGCGTCGAATATCTGGAACGCGAGGCCGCGCTCCTGCTCGAGGATGCGCGTCCCAACCTTTACGAAGGTCTGCTCGGCAAACCCTTCTCCTTCGTCTACGAACCTTCGGCCGGAGAGGTTCACCATGATGCCCAGGGGGTACGAGCGCCGGGGCATCCGGTCGGTAACCTCCAGCTCGCCGGTCTTGGGCGCGTCGATGTCGATGGGCGTAGCGTGGCAGCCCGTCCACTGCCCGCCGGCCTTGGCGCCGACATCCAGCGCGGCTCGGTGTCCGTCGCCGGTGTTGAAGCGCGTTCCGCGGACCTTGGCCCTCTCCCATCCGCCGCCCAGGTACTTTACGCGCATCTCCGGGTTGGCCTCGAACCCGCCGCACGCCAGTACGACGCCCCCGGCGCGGATCTCGTGAATGCCGTCCCTGTCTCCGGCCACGACACCGCGGACGCCGCCTCGGGGGTCCTCAAGCAGCCGGAGCATCTTGGTCTCGTACAGGATGTCGATTCCGCTGCGTCGAGCGGCCCTTGTCAGCATGTCGACGAGACCCGGCCCGGAGCGCCACGCCGCCAGGCCGACGCTGTTGGGGATGACCGACGGCGCTCCTGCCGACGGCCGGCTGCCGGAGGGCAGCTCCCATCGCACGCCCTTGGAGAGCATCCAGTCGACCGTGGGCCGCGATTGGGATATCAGCGTGTCCATGAGGTCCGGTGCGGTGTCGCCGTGAGTGACCGCGAGCAGGTGGCGTCGGAAGTCATCGGCTGTGTAGGGGGCCATGCTAATGCGGGCGACGTCGGCGTCTGTCATGTCCTCCACGAGGTCGCGCAGGTCCTCGATGCCGTCGTGGACGAAGCGGAACCCGCCCCCGGTGTAGGGGCAGTTGCCGCCCTGAGCCGACGCCGGCGCCTTCTCCAGTACGACCACGCTGGCCCCGTGATCGCGGGCGGACAGCGCCGCGCAGAGCGCGGCATTCCCAGCGCCGACGACGATCACGTCGTAGTGAGGCTCGTCCTGGCCCATGTCGACTCCTCGCTCAGAAAAAGCGCCTAACAGTATAATGGACAGCCTCGTAATTCACCAACAAACGGCACTGTCGGGTGGTTCTTTGGGGCCGCGGGGGGCATCGTAGGGGCAACCCCCTGTGGTTGCCCTGGGCCGAGGGCGGGCACGGGGGCCCGCCCCTACGGGTGACGATGAGATGGGCAAGCGTGAGTCCGGACCGGCGTCTCCCCGGCGCGCGGTAGTGCGGATGTCGCCGATGCGGTATATATTAAGCTGTGTAGGGGCCCAAACGGCTCGACTCGTAGCGCTTCGCCGAGCGACAGGCTAAGGGGGTAACTGCGATGCGCCAGGTATCACGACTTCGGAAGCTGACGTCCTTGTTTGCGGTGATCACAGTCATCTACGCCCTCAAGATGAGGCAGTCCCACGGCCGCTTCCTTCGGGTGCCCTTCGAGTTCAGGGTGCCGACGCCACAGAGAATCCGCCAGCGTCTGTGGAACCCCGACGACGAGAGCGTCGTGACGCCGCAGGCCTTCGGCGTCGGCTGGACGCTGAACCTGTACCAGGTGGCGCGACGCCTGGGACTCATCGGCAAAGGAATCCCCGAGACGGGCCAAGCGGAGGCGACGGACGAGCCTCAGTCCGATGCCTCGGCGTCGGCGGAGGGCGGCGAGACCACGGATCCATCGTCCCCTCGACAGGGCTCAGGAGAGGCCTAACCTCCCGCCGTGGGGGAAGGGGACCGCTCCGTTGGGGCCCGCCGCGCCCAGCGTCGGGAGCCCGGCGCCCGCCTTGGTTGCGATGCCCGGTAGTGTAGCGGTAGCACGTCAGCCTTTGGAGCTGAAGTCCCTGGTTCGAATCCAGGCCGGGCAGTCACCCTGTACGGAATCAAGGACCGATGCCCTGTTCAGTCCCAGATAGCCCACGCCTGGGCGCGAGTAGGGGCACCGTCTAGAGCTGGCTTCACGAGCGGCAGCTCACATCTCAACCGGTGCCCGTACTTTCCCCTAATGATGTTATGGGAAGCGCTAGTCTCGGCGCTCCCCAAAGCTGACCAAGAGCCGTCCTCGTTGATCACGCTTCCGTGTCGGCCGGCTTCAATCTGGTGCACGAAAGTGTCAAGTGGCTTGGGAGCCTTCCCTCACCCCGACGCTCGTCAGGGCGTCCACTTTTCATGCTTCCAGCTTGAGCCGGGGCTGAAAGGCGCTTGAATCTAGCTTCTGCGAGGGATTGTGAGAGCCAAGCGAGCAGAGGCCGTGACCGCTCAGTGGTGGTCACGAAGGCGCGCAGCTAGGCTCGAGGAGTCCTCGTAAGGCCGGCAATGGACAGCTCTCGCTCGTTGATGAGCGCACCCGTCGTTTGGCCAAGCCTACGGGCGATGACCTCCGACAAGGACTTGAGGATCTTGTTGCCCATTTCGAGGTGAACGTCCAACGCCCTCCGGAGCATCCGGGCGTCTACGCTGATCAGCCTGCTCGACTCCCAGGCCAAGGCCGTATGCGCGTACCTGTAGGGCTGTACGAGCGCGGACCATCCCGCCACGTCGCCTGGGCGGCAAATCGCTATCACGGTGCGGCGCGAGCGAGTGGCGTGAGGTACCCGAATCGACTTCTGCAGCGCTATCTGCCCCTCCGTGACGAGGTAGAGGTGCGATGCTGGTCTACCCTCCGTGAACAAGACCGCGTCCTCGATGACCACAAAGGGCGAACACAGAGGTGTCAGCCTCGAGAGTTCTTCCTCGGTCAGCTTCGAGAACAGCTCGGCCTCTCGTAGCGGTGCTACGGTCGTGATCAAAAGACTGCCCAACCTCCTCGGTCAGATCACAGACGCCAGCTCACGGGGCTTGATTACCTTCACCTCGATGGGCGCTCTTTTGCTGACGTCGCTTGCGATGCTCCCCTTGATGAGCCTTGCGATCCCCTTTCGGTCGTGGGTATACATCGCGATGAGGTCCACTTCCTCTTTTCTGGCGAAGTCCACGATGCCCTGGCACACCGACTCGGCGACTACGACCTCGCCGCGGCGGCGCGTGGGGTCTCCTTGAGAGTCCAACTCACGGAGGACGCCTCTGAGATATGTCTCGGCCTTGGACCGCTCCACCTCTTCCCGCTGACTGCCGAGCAGCACCTGACCTCCGACCACCTGAGTCTTGGCCGGCGATATCACCTGCAGCAGCACTACCTCGCCGTCTGGCGCCAGCTCCCCACGGATGAGATCAACCACCCCCTCGGATTCTTTGGAGCCATCCAGCGGTATGAGAATCCTTCGGTACACACTTGCCTCCTGATATAGACGAAGATGGCCGCAATAACCCCACTGTCAGTGTAGAGTTCTTGCGGCCATCTTCGCTTGATTCCTTGCGTCCGTCCGGGCCAGCCCGTTTTCAATCCAACGGCCAGACTGGTTTCTGGTAAGCCGATCTCTCATGGAGGCAACTCGATTGCGCCTAGATGTAATTTTGCCACCGATCTTAGAATCCACAGACCCTACGGAATTGTCAACTTTGTGCGGACTATCACAACCGATATCGTACGAGTGAGCCAATACTCCCTGGATTACTGCGAGAACGTGAAACAAATCACAGTAATAGTTCGTCAGTGTAGACTTCACGATCCTCACGGCCAGCCTCGGGCGTCGCCTGGCTGGCCTAGTGACGAGAGGCTTGCGGTCGTGGGCACGGCCATCCACCTCGCACTAGCCCCGGCCGAGTAGCTTTCTCCCGCCGGTCAGCCGCGCGGGGTTCGGATCTTTGTTCCTATGGGACCGTTCCCATCGCGCCGAAAGTACCGCGCGCGTTCACCCTCGTTCACCTTAGTGCCCCATGCACGTGACCACCTGTACCCCGTTTTATCCACCACCGCCGCTTATATTTTCACCTTAGGCAATTGCCGGGAGACCCCCCTGGTCGACATCTGGGGTCGATATCTGGGGTGTGAGCGGACGGGGGAGCACAATAATGGAGCGTGGGTCGTCTCGCGGCGTCAGCCGCGTCGGTGTGGTAGGCGGAGGGGTGGTTGGTCAGGCCACAGGCATCGGATTCGCAAGCCTCGGCCACCAGGTCGTGTTTTGCGATATCGATGCGAGGGTTGTGGACCGGCTCGGGAGGCCGGGGCTACGAGGCAGTTTTTCCACAGGATATGCCCCGTGAAAGGCTCGACGTGACGATCATCTGCGTCAATACGCCTATGGTGGGCGGCGCCATCAGTCTGAGCCGTCTGGACGCTGCCTGCGAGACTGTAGGGTCTATTCTTGAAGAGGCCCAGGGCTACCACCTGGTGGTCGTTCGCTCGACCCTGCCGCCGGGCACAACCGAGGAGCGCGTCATCCCCAGGCTGGAGGCGCTGACCGGCCAGAGGGTCGGCCAGCTACTGCGGCAGGATATTCGCCTCTAGTGCCCGATTCTTCTTGTGCGGAACGACTCGTCCCGATACGAATCCGCAATCTCCTATCAGTCATATTTCCCCGACCGACGACGAAGGCCTTTTGGTGCCTCGCAGGCCTCCTCCTAGGGATTGGGGATTGGAAGCCTTTGTACTTGACGAGTTCCTTAAGGCGGTAGGCGATGTAGAGGTAACCACGCTCTTCTGGCGGTTGGGATAGTAGGCTACGTAGGCTTCAAGCCCCATACTCGCGCTGTCCTGCTGTCGTCCTCGATCTCAAACCGATGTGCATGGTCCTTTCGTTCTAGATCTCCCAGTCCCTTTGTACGTTACAGGTGTTGGGATACAAGTATAGAATCCGGTCAAAATAGTAGAGAAATGGTTAACACCGAACCCTATCGCTTGTACTCGCCATCTTGTGGACGCCGCGTATCCCCCGAGAACGCTCCGTGTGCCAAAAAATGGCACCGGATGGCAAATAGATGGGAGGTATCCGGCCATGAAAGTGCTGTTCCGCCCGTCAAGACGGCACAAAGACTGAGTAGATGGTCCTCGCACTACGCCTGCGTTGGCCCTTACTTAATGGAGAGTCGCTGGCGTGATGGTGTTTTTTGGCGAAGTGCCGCATATTCAGAAGTGCCCAGCCATCAACGTTTCCTCCATTCCGACACTCCAGCCTCGACCCTGGCATCTACCCCCACATGCGGGCCAACGGGGGGATATTGAATGAATCTGCTGGGAGGAATGGGCATCGTCATGATGGCCAGCTTCCTGAGTCTTGCCGTACTCACCCCCCACTCCCTGGAGGATGGGTTGAAGTCTCACGGAATCTATGGACAGGCGGTAGAGCGCCGCGACGGCGCGTACATCTTGAGTGTCTCTGGCTTCAGTCATGACAAGGCCAATCGTGGGTGGGAATCAGACGACGGCAATGAGGATGGCGAAGACTGGCCGACCACCGCAGCCACATCCAACGGTGTGGACCTCTGGGTCGTGGACGAGGAAAGCGACAAGATGTTCCACTACTCCGAGGACGGAACACTCCTGAGAACGTTCTCCTTGACCGGTGCCAACCGAGATTCCAAGGGCATAGCCACGGATGGCACAAGTTTTTGGGTTCTGGATAAGAAAGACAAAAGGGTATATCGCTACAACATTAACGGTCAGTTCCAGGATTCCTTTGATCTGACCACACCCAGTAATCATCTGGAGGGCATCACCGCCGATGGAAATGGTATCTGGGTGGTGGACAAAGACTCGGGAGTATTCCGATATAGCCTGTCAGGGGTGTTCCAGAATGATTCCCTCAGCCTGGACGTCGAAAATTCCCACCCCGAAGGCATCACCACTGATGGAAACAGCTTGTGGGTGGTGGACAAGAACGTAGACAAGGTCTTTCGCTACAGCCTAGGGGGCAGCCTGCTTGACTCATTCGGCGTGGCGCCCGCCACGCACCCCGAGGGCATCACAACCGATGGGGTTTCTATCTGGGTGGTGGACAAAGACACAGACAGGATTTACAGGTTCGGTATTGCAGGGACGCTACTCGGCTCATTCGGACTCGAATTGCCGGGCAACGGTAAAGCCGGTGGGCTCACCAGCACGCCGTTGTCGATCGTCCTCCCAACACCGACGCCCACACCCACGCCGACGCCAACGCCGACAGGCACGCTGACCCCGACCGCCACGCCTACCGCGACCGCGACGCCGACGCCGGCACACACGCCCACGCCAACGCCCACAGGCACGCTGACCCCGACCGCCACGCCTACCGTGACCGCGACGCCGACGCCGGCAGCCACGCCGACGCCAACGCCGACAGCCACGCCGACAGGTACGCTGACCCCGACCGCGACACCGACGCCGACCGCCACGCCTACCGTGACCTCGACACCGACGCCCACGCTGACGGCGACGCCCACTAAGAGGCCGAGGCGGAGGTCGACGTCGACATCCACGCCGACGCCGACATCGACCGCGACGCAGCCGCCCACACCCACCCAAACGCCTCCGAGCCAGGAGACCGGAGTAGGTCCAGCGCAGACGCCGTTGCCTGAAACGGAGGCCAAGGCTACGTTTACGCCAGTCTTCTCGCCGGCGCCGAGCGCCGCGGCGACTCTTCTCCCGACGGCCACCCTGGTCCCGACGGCAACTCCGACGCCTTCCCTGGACGAGACGCCCACGAGGGTGTCCACGCCCGAGCAGAGCGCTACGCCGATTGCAGTTCCAACGTTGTTGGCGTCGTTCCCGCGGGCCGCACCGACGCCTGCCGCCAGCCCAGCGGTGTCCCTGCTGCCTCCGACCACCGGCCCACCCGTCGCACCCGGCCCTCAGGTAGGCGCAGCATCCAGCCAGGCGGGCGTCACTCTACTGGACGAGCTCATCCGGGTCTCCGGCGGCCTCGTGGTGAGCTCGGACTCGTCGGTGCTCCTGAGATTCCCGCCCAATTCCGTGCCTACGACATCCGTTCTTCGGGTGATCCGACTCGATGCAGACTCCGACGCGATTCCGAGTCCTCCTCCTGGAACCCGTGCCGGAGAGACCCTGCTGAGCGTCAGCCTCACCACGCTCGACGGCCGTCCCGTCCCAGTGCTACTGCGGGATGTGGAACTGTGCGTGCGGTACACTCGCGGCGATCTCGACGCGGGAGACGGGGAGGCCTCCAGGCTGCAGCTTTGGAGATTCGACGATGCAAGCTCTCGATGGGAGGTGCCTCGCGCCGAGCACGACGTCAACGTCGGCACCATCTGCGCGACGACCCTACGCCTGAGCATCTGGTCATTCTTCGCTGAGATCCGGGTAGGGGCAGGGTCGGCATTCGCGTGGTGGTGGCTCCTGATCGGCGCCGCGGTCAGCATCATCGCCGCGGCGGCAATAGCGCGGCTCGTACGTCGCCGGAAGCCTGTGGTGGCCCGATGGCGACAGGTGCTCCGAGACGAGACCGGATCTGCCCTGGCCAGGCTGAGCCGGCAAGTTCGAGGGGCCCCCAACCCAGAGGTCGACTACCGGGACCGGGCCACCTCTGCGATTCGGGACGTCCAGCAAGACATCATGAGGACGGCCGCACGAATCGAGAGCGAACCGAGCGAACACGGACCCGGTCGGTCGCAGATCCCGTCGGCCCTGGGTGAGGCCCT
>JADFIF010000060.1 GCA_022566795.1 Chloroflexota bacterium | reverse complement strand
CTGGGGTTCAAGAGGTCTGGGACAGCGGGAGGCAACGGCAGTACCCTCGCGATCTTCGCGGAGGTCTTGATGGAGGTCGCGAAGAGCGGGCAGTTGGCAAAGATCCTAAGAGATCTGGTCACAGCCACCGGCGCCACCGCCCGCAGCGGTGCCGAAGCCCAGGCCCAGGTCGCCGAGCGTCAGTCTCAACCCAAAGAGTCTGCGCCCGTGCCACCGTCCTCACCGCCACCCACTGAGCCTGCTCAGAGAGAGGTTGCGAGCGGGCCCTCGACTACCGAATGGTTCAACCATCTGTTGGAGGCCGACCCGGAGACACTGGCCAGAGGGGTCCACGACGACCCCCTCAACTTCGTGCAGGAATGCTACCGGCTCGCTTGCATCGACGATGACGACCTGGCCGGGTGGATCATCAGAACTGTCAGGGACAACCAACCAGACCTGCTGCAACGTCACATTCGAGATCAGGTGTTACCAGCCGCGCTGGGCCAGTGGAGGACGATCGGGCTGACCGTTTTTGGGCAAGAGCGCTACGACAAGGCGTTGGACATCGTCCAGACCCTAGCTAGCGACAAGGGCCTTCAGTGGATCACAGCTGCCCGGGCCGCGTGCGTTCATATCGAGCAGGAGATGGCCCGTGCCCTGTCGGAGGACGGGATTGGTCAGCGGTTAAACCCCGGCCGAGAGTGACCGACCTAAACAGCTGCCACCATGCCCTTTCCGACCCAGCTCGCATGGAGAGACACAACGGGAGGTCAAAGTCTACAGACATAATTCGTGTAGCCTAGTTGGTAGTGCGCCATGTTCGGGACGTGGAGGCCCCGGGGTTCGAGTGCCGGCACCCCGACCGCCATTGCTCCGGTGTGTGGTTCGAGTCCCCTCAGCTCCACCAGTCGTAACTTTCCCACACCAACATGTAGAGTCCTTCTTCGAGATCTCACTCGGCGGTGATTAGCGCCTAGGCGCTAATCACCATCCTCCGCCTCCAACTTTCCGGTTCTGGCCTTTGGTAAAATTCAGCCCGGTATTTTGACGTGCCCGTAAGCTGATTAGGGAACGTCGAACAGAGGTCCTCGTCCACGCCACCGACGATTTTTGACGACGAACGTCGACTACTGCCCCCTTTCGAGTTCCGGGGCAGAGATGTCGTATCGTGCTAAGAGGTCCTGGATTCCAGCAGTCACCTGTCGTCTGAGTCTTCTCGCTTCATTCCGCTTCTGCTCCAGGTTCTCATACACTTCCGAATCAAATGGACGCCATGTATTTCTGAGTTCGATCAGTGCTTTCTGCTCTCGTTCGACAGCCTCTACGAGGAGCTCTCCTAGCGGCCGCAAAAATGCCGCACGCGGTAACGCCCGCACCTCGTTGGCAAGTTCTCCAAACCTAATGGTGAATTGCCCCAGCACGGAAATGGACTTTGACCGGTCGCATCCACCTTCACTCCCACGCCATTCATCATAGTCTTTGTGGAAGTCGTCCCACTCCTGGCTCAAGGAGTGATATTGACTGGCGAACCCCGCCACCGCAGCTTCGCTGTCCTCAGAGGTGTTACTAAAGACATCTGCCAACTCTTGTATGGCCTGGCGTATTAGCGCGTTACTCCTGACCAGTTGGCCATCAAGGGCATCGAATAGAGTGGAATCATTCGGCGTCGATGTTGCTTCCTCTTCAGGTGCTGAGGGCTGATCTGGGGGTGCTGAGGGCTGATCTGGGGGTGCTGAGGGCTCATCGGGTGTCTGGGGTAGCGACTCAGGGGCCGCTTCGCCGAAAGAGCCTCTCAGCTTGCGTAACGCCAGCTCCTCGTCCTCGGCAGCCTGGGCGAGAATCTGAGATACTTGGCGAGTGGGTTCCGATGTGGGCAACTGGCGGACCGCGATCACGACATCGCTGAATTCCTCTACTAATTGGCTCAAACGTCGAGCGGTCTCAGAAGAGCTGAGTTCGGGTTCATCAGCGCGAAAGGAGTCATAGCGCCGGTGGAACTCGTCCCAGTCGGAAGTAAGCTGCTGGAAGGCCCCAGAGAAGGCCCCGACTTGGGCCCGGGATGAGAGGGATGTACTAACCCGAAGGTCCCTCAGGTTGTCTTCGACCTCTACTCGGAGGGCCGACGCCGCAGATCGCTCCATGTCTAGATGTCCCTGCAGTCCAGCTCGGGTGGTGGTGGCGGGATGCTCATTTCCGAAAACCGCTGGGGCGTCGGGTTGCCTGCTGTCCCTTAGCTGGCGGATGGCCTGTTCTTCCTTCTCTGCGGCGGTGCTAACCTTGTCCGCCAACTCTCTCACAATGCGGTGGCGCGGGAGGCTTTTCGTCGCTTCAGCAACCCTAATGAAGCGTGCGGCGAACTGACTTAAAGCCACCTCCACTGAGCTGGCATCGCAGGCTATAAGCCCCTGTCTCCAGCTGGCGAAGTCGGCGTGAAACCGCTCCCAATCCCGAGCGATGTCACGGTGACCGGTGACAAATTCGAGCACCACTTCCCTCTCCAGTGCGGGCACCGGGGTCGCCGTACGGGTCTCAAGCTGAACAGGCTGCGGCTGCAACTGGGCCGCAGGCTGGACAGGGGTAGAAATCGGTCCCAGGGTAGGGGCGGGTGTCGGTTCCGTGCCTCCACAGCCTGCCATGAGAAGCAGGAAAACAACGAAGCCCAGCAGGTGGAACACCGTAGTTTTCGGCTTCATGAAGGCCCGTACACTCCTAACATATCATCTACCAGTCCGCTCCTGAAAGTGCCTGAGCCCAACCGATCTATCGTGTCCAGCAGGATGGCTTCCGAATGGCCTAGGATCACCAATACGTGTCTTTCCCGTGTCCTATGGAGCAGGATAATGGCCGTACCATCGGTAGCGATGTCTGGCGTGAATGGTGTACGAAGGGTACCATCCACCTGGATACCCGCGACATCGAGGTACTGAACGACATTTGGGGAATCTTCGAATAGGCCGAGGTAAATTGCCTCGCTGCGAAGGTCCTCCACCCCTCGGATATCCGAACGTAGCTGGAAGGTGGAAAGCAGACTCTTCAGCTCGGTCGCCACACCGAGGAGAGACGCCCGCCCCAGCAGGATGTCAATGTCGGCGTCGAAGAAATGAGGGAAGTCAGCAAGTTCAAACCGCCTATCGCCTCCGGTGAGGAAGTCGGCCAAGTTGGAGACCAGTTTGTCATTGTCCAGGATGGAATTTTGAGGAGGTATCATAAAGGTCAGGTCGGAAATTGCCACGACGTTGCCATCTCTGCCCTTGACCAGTGGAAAGAAAGACTCGGCACGCTCAACCATGGAGGAACGGGTATTAGCGTCGGTGTAGGCGAGGCCGCCCCCGAAAGATTTGATCGAACCGGCGGTATAGAGGGCGATCTGACTCAGGTCTCTGGTGATCTCGTCGGGGCGGAAGTCTCTGATGAAGATGTCCTGGAAGTTGAGGTCATACTCCACCGTATTGTATAGATAGTCGGACTGAAACGCTATTCCAAACCTGTTCGCCAGACTGTTTATGTCGTGGTCGCGCGTAGGATCAGCTATCAGTAGCAGCCTTCCTCCCTTTTTTACAAACCGCTCTACGATATCCACTTCCTGTGTGGCGTATGAATCGTCCGGGAGGATTACCGCGAAGCTATCGGCGCCCCGCAGCTTCTCATCCAAGAGAGCCAGGCGTTGCGTCACATCTGGAGGGGGGAAGTCTTTATGGTCTCGCTCCCCCAGTAAATCGATGGTATACCCCCTATCCTCCAATCGCGACATGAGGCTACCGAGCTCTGCTTCCTCGAAGTTGTTGGAATGGACCAGGTCTAGCAGGAGCACTCCACTTCGTATCGGGGGTACCTCCGCAAAAGCGCCGAGGCTGGAGGATGGCGCAGTGATCTCCTCGAAAGGAATCTTCACCGTGGGAGGCGCCTGATAGCCCCCTCGATAAAAGAAGAAGTACGCGCCTGAAAAGAACGCCAGGGCGAACAAGGGGATGAGAAGCAGTCTCCAGGTCTTACTGAGAAGGGCCAACATATAAGTAGTAGATGTTCGGCGGATTCACATTTAGAGGAAAACCGGGTAGCGCACTCTCCTGGCGTTCACCGGTGCCCGAGGGCAGAAAGAGCCTTCTAAGCATGTCCACATCGAGGACGCCATCCACGGGACTGGCGGAGTCCCTCGTTCCTCTGGACCCGTCGCCCTGCAACAAAGGTAACAAGGGTTCTTGGATTCTAGAGATTTTTTTGTTGAATATACGAAAGACCTCTGTGTTGACATCCAGCAGGTCGTAGCCGGAGATGCGTGCAAGGCTCGCCGCCTTCTCGATGGCCTCGGTGTCACCGCCGAGGGCATCCACCAACCCGAGCCTCACCCCTTCGACCCCTGAGTAGATCCGCGCCTGGCCTATCTCCTCAGGAGATATGCGAAGCTTGTCCCCCCGTTCGGTCACCACTATCTGAATGAACGCTTGCTTCAGCGCATCGCTTAAACCGATAAAGTCCCTCCGAGAGCCGCCCCCCCGCTTGAACGGGCCCGTCGTTATTATCCCCTCGCTGGGGGGGCTAGGGATCAGTGGGCCGGGGGCGGTGAGAATCACCCCAACGCTCCCGACAAAGGTGGCGGCCTTGGCATAGGTATAGTTAGCCCCCATCGACATCATGTACCCCCCGCTGGCGACGAGATCGTTCATGACGATGACCACCGGCTTCTTCTCTCGGAGCTTACGTGTCTCAAAGAACAACAGCTCGCTGGCGGCGGCTCCTCCTCCGGGGCTGGTCAGCTTGATGACCACGGCTTTTACGTCGTCATTCTGGCGGGCGTAATCGAGAAAGGCGGTGATTACGAAGGCGGAGTTCTCGTTTATGACCGTGAAGGGTATATCTATAATCCCTATCTGTGGCTTGCCGGGGTAGACCTTAAAGAACACCAGGGACCCTATGAGGACGCCAACTGCCGCTAGCACTACGAAAGAGATGTACCAGCTACTGGCTATCTTCCACACCGATGCAAGTTTGCCCACGTCATTCCCTTCCTCTACCGCTTATCAACGTGAATGGACGAACAAAGTTTGGCAACGACGAAAAAGTTCCTCGGCGAACTCTCAGCAAACGCTGGGGCCGGTCATTGAAGGGAGGCATTGTAACAGTCCGTGTTGGCAGGGACAAGCTCTGGCTACAGGGGTTCGCCCCGTTGCGTCGTAGGCTAATCCTGGTAGAATCGCTGTTGCCTATTGTCGGGTCTGGCGTAGGAGAGTCAGCTTGAAAATCGACATCCACAACCACTACTTTCCCCCGGCCTACGTCGACGACATCGAGGCGCGGCCCGGGGTTGCCACCGTGACATTGGGCGACAAAGGGTACCGCCATCTGAACTACGCCGGTGACTACAACGTCATCGCCGAGGGACACGTGTCGCTCGACGCTCGCATCGTCGAGATGGACGCCGCGGGTGTCGACATGCAGGTGTTGACGCTGACGACCCCGGGCCCGCACGTCGAGGAGTCCAGGCGTGGGGTTGCCCTGGCCCGTCTTGTAAACGACCGCCTCGCCGAGGGCGTCGCGGCTCACCCACATCGGTTCGTGGCGCTGGCGACGCTGCCGATGCAAGACGCCAGGGCCAGCGTGGCGGAGCTCGACCGCGCGGTCAACGACCTCGCACTGCGAGGCGCGATGGTCTTTTCGAACATCAACGGCAAGCCGCTTTGGGCCAAGGAGTTCTGGCCGATCTGGGAGAAGGCCGAGGCCCTGGGGGTCCCAATCCTCGTGCATCCTACGACCCCTTCTCCCATTCCTGCCGGCATGGACGAGTGGCGTCTGGTGCCGCTGATCGGCTTCTGCGCCGACACGTCGGTGGCCGCTGCGGGGCTCGTCTTCTCAGGCGTGATGGACGCTTTCCCGGGCCTGCGGATCGTGCTGTCCCACCTGGGCGGCGCCATCGCCTACCTTGCGGAGCGGATCGAGCGGGGCTGGGCGATATACCCGGAGAGCCGCCAGCACGTCAGAGGCAACCCTATCGAGTACTTCCAGCGGATGGACATCGACACGGTGTCCTTCTCGAAGCACGCGCTCATGTGCGCCTACGAGTTCCACGGGGCCCAGCACATGATGCTGGGAAGCGACTACCCGCATCAGATCGGAGACCTCCACCGCTGCGTGCCGGCCATCGAGGCGCTGCCGATTCCCGACGCCGAGAAGGAGTTGATCTACGGGGAGAATGCCCAGGCCGCCTTCGGGATAGGGTGAGGGCCTCGTTTCGAGCGGCGCGTCCACGGCGGCGGCGACGAAATAGATCGCCGGCGTCGCCACTTGCGGTATGATGGCGCTGGTCGCTACCAACTGACGATGCGGTCACTACGCCCGAGAAAGGAGAACTCAGTGTCCAACATAGGCGTCTCAACCCCGCTGCCCGCTTATACGGTCGACCCGGCATTCACCGCCAGAAAGGCGGAGGAGCTGGGATTCGAGTCGATCTGGTACGCGGAGCACCCGGTCATGCCGGTTGAATCGACAAGCCCTTTCCCGGGCTCGGCAGACGGCGAGATCCCCTGGACCTACTCGCACTTCACGGACCCCTTCATCGCGCTGGCAAGGGCCTCCGCGGTTACCAGCGCTATCAAGCTCGGCACGGGCATCACCCTGATTCCGGAGCGTAACCCTCTGGTGCTGGCCAAGGAGATCGCGGCCCTGGACCTGTACAGCGGCGGACGGTTCCTCTTCGGAATCGGAACCGGATGGCACCGGGAAGAGACCGAGATGATGGGTGGTGACTTCGACCACCGCTGGGGCCAGGCCCGGGAGGCCGTGCTGGCGCTCAAGGAGCTGTGGACCAAGGACGAGGCCGAGTTCCACGGAAAGTACTTCGATTTCCCGCCGGTCAGGTGCTTCCCCAAACCTGCGCAGAAGCCCCACCCGCCGGTGCTCCTGGGAGGTATGGCCAAGAACGTGCTCAGGCGCGTCGCTACGTGGGGAGATGGCTGGTTTCCCAATCGGGTTACACCGGCCCAGGTCGAGGAGAGCCGAGGCGTCCTGGACAGCTTTGCGGCGGAGCTCGGACGGGACCCGGCTGCCCTGACGATTTCGGTGTACGGCCAGCCCGCCGATGCGGCCGTCGTACAGTCGTTCCTGGACGCCGGAGCCGACCGCGTAATCGTGCGCCCCGAGTGGACCGAGGACGAGGACAAGATGGCCGCGGAGCTCGAGCGTATCGCAGACGCCGTGCTGAGGTAAGCGCGCGCCACGCCAGTTCAGCCGTCGTCGCCACCTACATAAGTCGGAGGTCTCCCATGCCCCAAGACCACGAGCAGTTCATGCGCTTCGCGATTGAAGAGGCCGCCAAAGGAGGGGCTGACGGAAATTCGGCCGTGGGCTCTGTGATTACTCGAGACGGCGCAGTGGTAGCCCGTGGCAGGAACCTGGTCACGGCAACCCACGACCCGACGGCTCACGCCGAGACAGTGGCGCTGCGCGAGGCGGGACCGGCGCTGGGCAGCGACGACCTGGCCGGATGCACGCTGTACACGACCTTCGAGCCATGTCCCATGTGCTGCGGCGCCCTGATGGCCAGTGGAATCGGCACCCTGGTGATGGGCGCCCGTCCCGAGCCTTCGGAGAGCCGCTGGCGCAGCTACGCGGTGGAAGGGCTGCTGGCGCTGGCAGGCTGGGATGAGAAGCTCGACGTAGTTACGGGCGTTCTGGTGCCGGAGTGCCTCGAGGTCCGGCGGCACTGGGAGGAGCGGAACCGTCCATAGTCTCTAGGAGGTCAACCGAAATGCAACGGGCGAACGCACACGCGGGAGCGGGCCCGTACGAGGTACTGGAGAGGCCGAAGCCCATTGCAGCCCGGTGCGCCGAAGAGCGCGGCGCGTTGGGGGCGGTCCAAGACTCATCGAGCAAAGCCCATCCCAGCCACTCTTTCCGCTAGGCGGTGGTTTCTGCGATGAAGACCGGGATCACGCGATCGGTCTTGTCCTGGTACTCCTGATAAGGGGGGTATGCTGCGACTGCGATATCCCAGAGTCGCCGTCTCTCGACTGAGTCCACTACCTCTCGAACTCGCATCGAATAGACTTCTGCCTTGTCGCGAATTTCAACATTTGGTTCCGCCTTTAAGTTGTGATACCACAGCGGATGTTTTGGCGCTCCGCCCCGAGATGCCACGAGGATATAGCTACTTCCATCCGCCACTCTCATCAAAGGGGTCTTACGGATCGCTCCTGTTTTCCGCCCTCGATTAGTCACAATTATGACTGGCAGACCCGTGTCCCTTAAGGTTAAACCGTCGGTGCCTCCGCTTCCTTCATATAGTTCTACTTGTTCTGCCACCCAATCCGAGGGGCTAGGTATGTATTCGCTCATGGTTACGTCTCGTCTCCCTTTTTGCTCTAATCAGCCAGGAGCCGGCCGCCTACGCCTTCACCGGGACAGGCTCCGGCGCAACGGGCGTGCCGTCGAAGGGCGAGGCCTCGAACGGGCCTTTGAGGTCAAGCTCTTTTCCCATCTCGCGGACCGCGGGGATGATCTCCTCGCCCATCAGCTTCAGGCTGCGCATCTGGTCGTCGTGGGTCATGGAGCCATCGCCGTCCCAGAAGAAGATACTGCCGGGCCTCAGCGTTTCGAGGACGTGCCGTATCTTGGGGAGGACCGTCTTGGGCGTGCCGGACGTGATGGTGTAGTCAGCCACCTGGTCCTCGTACGGTCGGCGGTTGGTGCCGAACCGCCCGGCGGGGCCGAACGCCGACGCCGCCAGCTTGCGTGAGGTCCGCGACGTGTGGCCGGGCAGGCTCAGGAGCGCCGGGTTCACGTTGCCCTCGTTGCCGGTCAGGAAGGGGTTGCTGACGCCGGACAGGTACTTCCTGCCGACCTCGTCTGCCTTCTCCTCGGTCTCGTCCACGTGGACCTTCCACAGGTAGGCGACGTGCTGCGTGCCGGACTCGTATCCCACCTCCGCGGCGGTGTCCTTGTATAGCTGGAACGCGTCCCTGGTCGGCCCCAGCTTCGTTGCAAGCAGCACCAGCGGGTAGCGGTGTTCCGCCGTCCACTTGACCGTCTCGACGCTGACGGTGGACGGAATCCAGATCTGCGGATGGGGCTTCTGCAGCGGCCGGCACCAGGGGTTCACGTAGCGGTAGTGGTAGTGCTTGCCCTCCCAGCGGAAGGGTCCCGGGTCGGTCCACGCCTTGATCACGAAGTCGTGGGCCTCTTCGAAGCGCTCGCGGTTGTAGTGCGGGGGCGTGTTATGCGAGACGCTCTCCCTGCCGCCGCCGCGCACGAACCCCGAGACGAGCCGGCCCCTGGAGATCATGTCGATCATGGCGAGCTGCTCGGCCAGGAAGAGGGGATCGTCCCAGATCGGTAGGATATTGCCCAGGATGACGATCTTGGCCTTGTGCGTCTGGCGGGCGAGGATCGCGGCGCCGATATTGGTCACACCCTGCATGCAGAAGGGCGTGCTGTGGTGCTCGTTGAGCATCAGCCCGTCGAAGCCCATCTCCTCGGCGTAGATCTTCTCGTCGAGGTAGCGGTTGTACAGGTCCGCGCCTATCTCCGGGTCGTACAGGGCGTTGCTGATGCTCAGGTCTGTCGTCTGGGTGCCCATCAGGCCGGTCTTGTCGTCCTGCCAGGGTTGCTCGGTGAAGTGGCCGATAAACATCGCTTCTGCTCCCGTTTTTGCCTACGAATTCGGGCGGTCTTGGCGCTGGCGGCAGTGTACCACCGCCTGTCATCTCGTGTCGATTTTCGAGGTATCAGTGCAGCGGCAGGTACTTGCGGTCGACCTTGGCGACGTAGCTGAAGGTCGGATTCACGAACTGAGTGCAGCGGGCCTCCAGGACCTGGCCCAGAAACAGGTAGGCCTCTCCCTTGGTGAAGCCGTACTCATCCTCGAGCCACAGCACCATCTCCTCGAGAGCGGTGCGGAAGGCGTCCTCGGCGGGTCGGGCCATCGCCGTGGTCATGATGTGGGTCGCGTTGGTGATCCGAGGCCACGTCATCGACGCCGGGCGCTCGGCCAGCTCGCACGTGATCCTCACGCGGCCGCCAGCCTCGATGCCGCCGGCGCCGCAGATCTCGCCGTCGCCCTGGCGGGCGTGCATGTCGCCGATGTGCAGCAGGGCGCCCGGCACCGAGATGGGCAGATGGACAGACGCGCCCGTGGTGACCTCCTGGATGTCGAAGTTGCCGCCCCACTGGCCTGCCCAGGCGTTGGTCCAGCGGGTATTGGCCTGCGCCACGCCAACGACGCCGAGCATAGGCGCCACCGGTATCTTGAGGCTGTCGCTCCAGAGGATCTGTCCGTCCTTGATCTCGACGACCTTGTGGTGCGCGCCGATCCCGCTTCCCCCGAGCCAGCCCGGCATCGCGCCGTTGGCGCCTCGAAAGCTGGTGAACCCCATAGGGTCGAGGTCAATCTCTCCGATGTGGACGATGAGCACCTGGCCGGGTTCGGCACCGTCGATGTAGATACAGCCGCTCGACGGGTTGCCGGCCCTCAGCTTCTTCCTCAGCGCCTCCCCATCGGGGTGGTCGTCGAGCCATGGACCGCGGTTGAGCTGCGTCTCTACCTCGAACTCCTCGCCTGGGCTTACGTGCAGCGTCGGCTGGTTGTCGGGCCCCGTCTCGAAGTAGAGGATGTCTCGTGTGGCTCGCTTCATAGACCGCTCCTTACCGGCGTTTTCCCCAGGGACGCATGACCTCTATCAGGTATCAGCGTCCTGGCGCCGCCGCTAGCCACCCGTTAGGAAGGTGCGCGTATGGCGAACGAACTCGTCTGGGCGCTCTATTTCGGGCCGGTGTCCGCAGCCGTCGATGACCACCAGCTGGGAGCCCCCGATGGACTGGTGGTAGACCTCGCCGGCGCTCAGAGGCACTATCTTGTCGTCTCTGCCCCAGAGGATCAGCGTGGGAAGCCGCTTGACCCTGCGCAGCAGATGCGGCAGGTTCGGGTAGTGCATGTAAGGCTTCCAGCTCAGGCGGCAGGCCATCTCCCGCGCGTCCTCCCATGCCTCGAGCTGCTCCTCCGAGGGCTCCTCCGGGCAGATGAGCGCAAACTCGTCGGCTCCGGATGGGTCGGAGAGTCCGGCGGCGATGTAGTCCTTCGCCACCACGAGGAACATGTCGTAGATCTCGCCGACAGGCGGTTTGATGCCCGCCGCGCCCACGAGCACGAGCCTTGAGAAGCGTTCGGGGCTCATGGTGGCCATCTCCGCGGCGAGCCAACCGCCCAGCGAGAAGCCCATCAGGCTGGGCTTGTCCAGGTTGAGGTCGTCCAGGGCGTCCATGTACCAGGTAGCCATGTCCCGGACACTGTCGATCCAGTCGAGGCGGTCCGACTTCCCGAAGCCCGGATGTGATATGATCTGAACAGTGAAGGTCTGCGATAGCTCTTCGTGGTATCGCAACCATCCGGGGTGGCCCATCTCATCGTGGAGCATCAGCAAGGGCTCTCCAGTACCTCCGCTGACCATCTCAACCCTGGTACCCGCGAGCTCCACAATCTCCTTTGTCCAGGTCTGAGAAGCTGTCGTCATCTTTAGACCCTCCTTCAGTTGCGCTGTGCCGCCAACTATCGAACGCGGAGACAGCGTTGTCAAGATAGGGGGGACAGGAGCGTGCCGGTGCTCTCTCACCGGCCGTGGCCCCGTCGGTTTCCCGCGGGTTCACGTTCCGTCACCCGCCTGTCCCACATAAGAGACCGGGCGTTCACCCTCCTCGTCACCCGTCTCGTTTAGTGTTGATCGGGTAAGTCAAAGGAAGCCCACGAGGTGGATGCGTATGCTTTCGACCGAGGCTGTTGACCGGTCGCGCTGGGTAGTCTCTTTTGGCTCCGGAGATTGCAGCCAAAGTGAGCTACTCGGCGGCAAAGGCGCCGGGCTGGCCGAGATGACTTCGTTGGGGCTGCCCGTGCCCCCCGGGTTTACGATCACGACCGACGCGTGCAGAGCATACGTGGCGAACGGTGGCCAGCTCCCCGAGGGCCTGATGCCCCAGGTTGTCGCCTCTATTCGAGACCTAGAGTCCTCCGCCGGCAAGTGCTTCGCGGACCCCGAAAATCCCCTGCTGGTCTCGGTCCGATCGGGTGCGGTCGTTTCGATGCCCGGCATGATGGACACGGTCCTGAACCTGGGTATCAACGCGCGAGTGGCGGAGGGCATCGCCCGGCGTACGGGAAACGGGCGCTTCGCCTTGGACCTACATCGTCGGTTCCTACAGATGTACGGGAACGTCGTCCTGGGCGTTGATGGCGCCCGGTTCGAGGAGATAGTGCAGGACCAGCAGCGACGCGCCGGCGTATTATGCAGCGCCGATCTCGACTGCGACCGTCTTGGCTACGTCGTTACGGCCTTTGAGGAGCTGATCAGCGAGGACACGGGTAGGCAAGTTCCCAACGACCCTTGGGTGCAGCTAGAGTGCGCCATTCAGGCTGTCTTCGAAAGCTGGAACAACCGCAGGGCCGTCGAGTACCGCAACTTCCACGGCATCTCGCACGATCTGGCAACGGCTGTAAACGTGGTGGCCATGGTCTACGGCAACCTCGATGACCAGAGTTGCACGGGCGTCTGTTTCACCAGAGACCCGGCGACGGGCAGTCGGAAGATCTTCGGAGAGTACCTCACGAACGCGCAGGGCGAGGACATCGTCGCCGGGACATCGACGCCTCGCGACATATCCCACCTTGCGGCCGAGATGCCCGAGGTGTACAGGGAGCTCTCCGATATCGCCGGCCGCCTCGAGGGCCACTATCGCGAACTTCAGGATATCGAGTTTACGGTGGAGCAGGGGAAGCTCTACGTTTTGCAGACGCGAGCCGGGCAGCGGTCCGCGAAGGCTGCGGTGACCGTGGCGGTGAACATGGCCGACGAGGGCCTGATCACACGGGACGAGGCGCTGCTCCGCGTCAATGCCGGCCAGCTCGACCAGCTCCTGTTGCCCACGATCGACGAATCAGAGAGGGTGAAGGCTCGAGCCGAAGGCAGGCTGATTGCCCAGGGGCTGGCCGCCTCGCCTGGCGGCGCCACCGGCATCGTCGCCTTCGATGCGGACACGGCCGTCGACCTGAGCGGGCAGGGCATCAAGGTGATCTTGGTGAGACCCGAAACGAGCCCTGAGGACGTACATGGAATGCTCGTCGCGGAGGGGATCGTCACCAGCAGGGGTGGCACCACCAGCCACGCGGCCGTCGTCGCCCGCGGTCTTGGGAAACCCTGCGTGGCGGGTGCTGAACGCCTCGAAGTCAGCCCGGCCCGAGGGTATCTGCGTGGCCGCGGCATCACGGTGCGCGACGGCGAGGAGATTACCGTCGACGGCACCACCGGTGAGGTTTTTGTGGGTACCGTGGCGTCGACCACACCCGATACCTCCGGCGAAGGGGACCTCTCCAGACTTCTTCAGTGGGCGGACGAAGCACGAAGGCTGGGCGTCTGGGCAAACGCCGACAACGGAAAGGATGCCCAGATCGCCCTCGATATGGGCGCCGAAGGCATAGGTCTGTGCCGCACGGAGCATATGTTCTTCGGGTCCACGCGGCTGTCTCTCGTCCGTGAGATGATTCTGAGCGCGCATGGGCTAAGCCGAAACCCCGACGACCCCGATATGAGGGGAAGGCTGAAGGAGTCGCTGGCGCGCCTCGAAGAGTTTCAGACGAGCGATTTCGTCGACATCTTCAATGTCATGGACGGCAGGCCGGTGGTGATCAGGCTGCTGGACCCGCCGTTGCATGAGTTCATGCCCGACTACGACGAGCTGCTAGAGCAGGTCGTAGAGCTTCGCACCAGGGGTACGGACCTCAAGAGCTTGGCCGAAAAACAGAGCCTGCTCTCGGTCCTCGACGAGCTCCGCGAGTCCAATCCGATGCTGGGCTTACGCGGCTGCCGGCTAGGCCTCAAGTTCCCCGAGATCTACGCGATGCAGGTGAGGGCCATCGCCCGGGCGGTGTCCAAGGTGAGCGCCGAAGGCAAGAAGGTGCAACCGGAGATCATGGTCCCGCTCGTGGCGCATGGCCGGGAGATGGCCCGGCTAAGAGAAGCCCTCGAAAGCACTATCAAGCGATATATGGATGACACCGGCGCCGAGATCGAGTACAAGATAGGCGCCATGATCGAGCTGCCCAGAGCCGCCCTCACCGCCAACGAGATCGCCGAGAGCGCGGAGTTTTTCAGCTTCGGGACCAACGACCTTACTCAGACGGTTTTCGGATTCAGCCGAGACGACGCCGAAGCGAAGTTTCTCAAGGTCTACCTCGAGGACGAAATCCTCCCCGAAGACCCATTCAAAGTCCTCGACCGAAGAGGCGTGGGCCAGCTCATGCGCACGGCCACGATGCTGGGCCGGCATACCCGTCCGGACATCACGCTGGGCATCTGTGGCGAGCATGGGGGCGACCCCTCGAGCATCGAGTTCTTCCACGCTGAGGGCCTGGACTACGTTAGCTGCTCGCCCTACCGCGTGCCGGCGGCCAGGCTCGCAGCCGCGCACGCGGCGATCAAGGCCGCCTCGGCCAGCGGGTCGAATGCGCCGGCGGATTCTACTTCGGCGCAGGCCCGCGCGACCAATGGCGTCGCCTGCTGAGGCTGCCTTAGAAGTCCAGGCGGCTCTCCGCTTTCATCCGACGAGCTCGAACGTCTTCTTCCAAATACCCGGCGAGCCCGGCACGTGGTCCATGGCGCGGCGCATCTTCTCGTTGCGCGGGTCGATGTTCTGCTGTACGGCCCACTCGTCGCCCTTCGAGACCTCCGGGTGGTCGAACTCGTAAACCGTCAGATACTTCGGCTCCCCGCTCACAGCTTGAAAGCGGCGCCCGCGGATGACGCCGGTAACCTTTTCGTAGTTGGGCACGTAGACGGTGCTGTACCACTCGTTCCAGTCCGCCTCGATGTCGGCCGGGATGTCCATACGGCCGATCTGCAGGGCCGGCGCCATGGTGCTTGACTCGATCTCCGAGCTCAGCGTGGTCGGGTAGATCATCTCGTAGATGTTTCTGACGTACGTCGTGGCTACCACGCTCGGCGCCGCCCTGCGGGACCACTCAGTGGGCTCGCGCCTGATGCGCTTGAAGGCGTCGGTTTCGACGACGGCCGAGCTCTCCAGCTCGTAGCAGGCCAGGTGCTTTGGACCATTCTGAACGGCCTCGTAGCGGGCAGCGTTCAGAACCCCCGGGACGGCCATCAGCTCGGCCAGGTGCTCCTCGTTGTACCAGCGATTGAAGTCGTGCTCCTTATCGGCGGGAACATCCGCCCACACCATGAACAGGCCGGTCCCCTTCGCTTTCGCCATCTCAATCTCCTCCTCGGGTGAGCGACATCGTAGGGGCAATCCCCTGTGGTGGCCCAGCGCCGGGGCAGGCACGGGGGCCTGCCCCTACGGATTTACGTATTTTGCCCCACCCGCGCGCCCTTGGGGTGTAGTTCGGGGGACATCCCCGAACCCCCGCCAAAAGGGCAAAGCCCCCTTGGAACCGCCGCAGGGCCAGTGCAATTACTATCGTTCCAGCTGCTAAGAGTGGGCGAGTGCGCACGGCGAGTTATTTACGCAGCTGAGCACTAGTCGGCCGGGGCGCCTGTCTCGACTCTGCCCTTGAAGGCGGGCATGACGTCTTCGGCCAGGCGTTGCAGCTGCTCGAGGATGACCGTCTGCGGGACGCCGACGGGTTGAGCCATTCCAACGCGTTCGAGCCCCGGGTACTGCTCCTCAAGCCTCTTGAGACGCTTGATGATATCTTCGGGGGTTCCGCACAGGAAAGCCCCCGCGTCGACGGCGTTTTCGAGCCTTGGTAGGTCCGCGTAGGGAGCGCGCTTCGGGTCGGACATAATCTCGATTTGCTCGTCGCTGAGCGAGCGAACCAGCCGGAGCGGCCCAAAGATCTTCAGGTTCTCCTCGAAGAAGCTCGCCGCTTTTTTTATGGCCGCCTCCTGAGAATCGTCGATGAAGAAGTGGAAGCCGATGCTGAGGCCCTCTCCCAGCTCCAGCTGTCTGCCGGCCCTGGCCTGGGCGTCTCGGTACCCCTCGACTACTTTCCGCAGCGCTCCGCCCTCAGCGACACCTCCACCGATGGTGCCTCTGATATTGTGCTTGGCCATGAAATCCAGGCCACGCTGCGTAGCGCTCTGTATCGGCTGCCAACACTCGACCGGCAAGGTGAGCGGACGCGGCACTAGGGTGATCTCCTCGAGCTCGTAGCCTCGGTAGGGCACCCGTGGCGGGATGGTGTAGTAGTGGCCCTGATGCGAGAACGATGGCTCGTTGAACGCCTTGAAGATTACGTCCACCTGCTCCTCGAACAGATCGCGATTGGCCGACTGGTCGAGGAGCGGGGCGCCAAAGGTCTCCACCTCGCGCGTGTGATAGCCACGCCCGACGCCGAAAGTGACGCGTCCCTTGGTGAGAACGTCGGCGGTGGCGTAGTCCTCGGCGAGCCTCAGCGGGTGCCACATGGGCGCGATGTTGAACCCGCAGCCGAAGCGGAGCTTGGTCGTCAGGGTCGCCAGGTGGACACTCAGCATGAGGATATTCGGGATGCACTCGTATCCTTCAGGCTGAAAATGGTGCTCGGCCATCCAGAAGGTGTCGAAGCCGGTGCGGTCCATGAGCTGCGCGATGGCCACAGTCTTGTCGAACACGGTCACCAGGT
>JADFIF010000004.1 GCA_022566795.1 Chloroflexota bacterium | reverse complement strand
TAAGGCGGCATCCCATGGACTTTAAGGACATCGTACGCGCGGCCCTCAACGAGTACACGGAGGAGCTGCGGAAGGCCATAGATGGACTGACGGCAGAGGAGCGCCGCTTTCAGCCGACGCCGCACTCCCACCACATCGACTTCGTCGTCTGGCATATGGCTCGGGTCGAGGACAGCTGGATCAACGGCGTCGCTCAAGGTAAAGACCACGTATGGATACGCGACGGATGGCAGCAGAAGTTCGGGCTCCCAGAGCGGGATGGCGGTTACGGATTCACCGTTGAGCAGGTGGCGAATCTCCCGCAGTTCGACATCGAGCAGATGATGAGCTACTACGATGCGGTGCGGCGAGAGACGCTGAGTTACCTCGACGGCCTGAGCCACGAGGACCTCGAGCGCATACCCTTACCGGAGCGCCGCGCAGACTACACCATCGCGCAGATGCTCGCTCACGTCCTCGTCGAGGAGAGCCAGCACGTGGGTCAGGTGGCCTACCTTCGGGGCATGCAGCGGGGCATCAACGCCTAGGCGCCGTCTCGATGTGAAGGCGGTAGTAGTGGGCTTAACGATCACCCCCCTCCAAGACAATGTTAACGTGCCACCGGCCTGCTCTCTCGTCGGCGACGCCCACCCAGAGCGTCGATTTGGGCAGGTTGGGCCAGCGCCCTCGCTGGACGAGGTTAGAGCATTGACCACCGTCAAAGCCCCAGACCGGGGCCCTGATGCGACCAGGCGCAGGCGGCGTCGAAGAAGGTCCGTGCCCTCGTACAACGAGGAGGCTGACCTCCTCCAGCGGGGCTACTCGCTGGTCGCAGGGTTGGACGAGGTGGGCCGCGGCCCCCTCGCCGGGCCCGTCGTGGCCGGTGTGGCGATTCTTCCATCCAATCTAAAGGGCCGATGGGTCAGGATGGTGCGCGACAGCAAGCAGCTTACGAGGGATGAGCGCGAAGGGGTGCTGCCCCATCTTCGCCGTGTGGCTCTGGGTCTCGAGATAGGCGTGAGCTCTTGCGAGGAGATCGATAGCCTGGGGATCGTGGCGGCGACAAACCTCGCCATGAAGAGAGCCGTCCACGCGCTGTCCCTCCAGCCGCAGTTCTTGCTGCTGGACGCCTTCCCAGTTCCGTCGCTGGGCCTGCCCCAGAAGGCCATCGTCAGGGGCGACGCGCTATGCCTCTCGATCGCCGCGGCCTCGATAGTGGCCAAGGTCGCTCGCGACCGCATGATGCGCGAAGAGGACCTAACATACCCCGGGTATGGCTTTGCGGACAACAAAGGGTACGCGACCGCCCGGCACCTGCGAAGCCTCGAACGACTGGGGCCCTGCCCAATACACCGACGCTCCTTCGCACCCGTCAAGGGCTTGGTTGTCGGCCGATGACCGCGAGTCGCCGCCGGCTGGGACGCAAGGGCGAGGATATCGCCCGGCGTAGGCTGGAGTCGGACGGCTACTCGGTCCTCCACTCCAACTACCGCGTCGGCCGGCTGGAGATCGACCTGGTGGCCGAAAAGGACGGCGTCTTGGTGTTCGTCGAGGTGCGCACGCGTAAGGGCCGGAGCTTTGGTCCGCCGGAGGAGTCGATAACGCCCGCAAAGCAGTCGCACCTGGTGGATGCCGCGCAGGCGTACCTGCAGGCGCATGGCGCCACGACCCGGGACTGGCGTATAGACATCGTGGTGCTCAATCTCGGCCCCAACGGCCAGGTGCTGCGTCTCGACGTCATCGAAAACGCCGTCGAGGCGTAGGGGCAGGCCTCCAGGGCCGTGGTACAATCTCACCTGAGTTCCGAATGGGGCCAATGGTCTTGCCGACGTACGAGTACCGATGCCAGTCGTGTAACGTCAAGTCGAGCTTCTTCGTACGCTCGATGCGACAGAAGCTGAGCCCATCGTGCCCCGAGTGCCAGAGCGGTGACATGGAGCGGGTGATCTCCCCGGTCTCGTTCAAGATGTCCTCCGGCACCGGCGCGCAGTCGGACTACTACAGAGACTCCTCCAGCATCGGACGCAACGTCGAGCGCAGCTACAAGAAGTTCGGCGTCGACATGCCTGAGTCCGTCCGAAAGACTATCGACGACGCCAGACGAGGCAAGATGCCCAAGGGATTGGACCTCTGATGGCGGGCTCGATGCTTCCCTTCGTCGCCTCCCAGGTCCACGCCGTAGTCGAGGGCATCCGCCTTCTGGAGTTTTTTGTCACGGCCCCGCTGGGACTGCATGCCGACATCAAGATGCTTCGTGAGTCGCTGCCGCTGGCCGAGTCGGCCGACCTGTCCCGCGAGGAGCTGCAGCAGCGTCGCACCGCGTTCGTAGAGTTGACCGACCAGCCCCGAGAGATGGCCCTCGGCGTAGTCTCGTCGATAGGCAGGTCGCTGGACACGCTGGCCCTGTCGACCGGCACGGGCGGCTCTCCTTTCGAAGAGAGCTGGGTGGCCCAGGCCCGTCGCGTGCTGGCTCGGGCGACCCAACGCGTCGCCACGGACATCAGGTCCGGGGCCGCTTCGCGAGTCAAAGGCCTTTACGTGGTAGTCGATCCCGAGGCTACCAAGGGCAGGCCCGTTTTCGAGGTCGCCGAAGCGGCCATCAGCGGCGGCGCCGCCGTGCTGCAGCTTCGCGACAAGACCATGGACAAGGGTGAGGTGCTTGTGCTCGCCCGTCAGCTCCGGTCGCTCTGCGAGAGCGCGGGGGCCCTGTTCGTGGTGAATGACGATGCGGACCTGGCGCTGTGCGTAGAGGCGCATGGACTGCACGTCGGCCAGACCGATCTCCCCGTGGCGGAGGCGCGCCGAGTCCTTACGCCGACGCAGATCGTCGGCCGCTCCAACAACACCGTCGCGGAGGCGATGGACTCGCAGGCGCAGGGCGCCGACTACCTGGCGGTAGGGGCCATCTATCCGACGTCGACGGTGGGCAAAGGACAACGCAATCCGGTAGGCATCGGCCTGATCGGCCAGATCAAGGACCTGGCGCCGCAGCCGGTGGTGGCTATTGGGGGCATCAACGGGTCCAATATCGGCGAAGTTGTGCGGGCCGGAGCCGACTGCGTCTGCGTCGTCAGCGCCGTAACCTTTGCCGACGACCCCAAGGCTGCCACGTCGGCGCTGGTCGAGGCGATGCTCAGCGCCTCGACCGCTTAGAGTGGCCCTGAGAAGAGCCACTTGGGCCCATACAGATTGATACGGGTAAGTGCGACTGCTAGTATGGCCGGTGGCAGGGTTTGTTGGCAGTCGTTCTAATGTGTTTTCCACCGAGGTTCTAGAGGTCGGAAGAGGAGTGTGCCTATGACCGACCGATGACCGAATTGCGGCCGACTCTCCTCCGAGGCCGGGGAGAGAGTGGGCGGATTGTTCAATTCAGGGCGGATCTGGTATGTGCTTGAGGAGGTAAACATGGCAACGCGAATCACCCCGGTCCGGATTGGCGAGTCGGATGATCCGGAGATCAATCAACTGCTCAAGGATGGCAAGGAAGGCTGGTGGGTGGACGAAGCGATGTTTGGTGTGATCGCCCGCCGGCCCGGGCTCTTGAAAGCCATCGTACCGGCTTTTGTCGAATTCTTCGGCAAGGGCATTGTTGAACCGTACCTGCTGGAGATGATGCGCATCAAGACCGGTGAGATTAACCGCTGCACCTATTGAAGCACCGTTCGCACCGCCGCGGTTCGCGGCGAGGTGGAGCCCAAAGAGGAGTGCATCATCGGCCACATTGACGAGTCCGGGCTTACGCCGCGTGAGGCCGTGGCTGTGAAGCTGGCAGAGAAGATGGCGGCTGACCCTAACGAAATAGACGACGAGTTTTTCGCGGAAATCCGAACGCATTTCAACGACGAGGAAATCGTGGAGATGGTCTTCGCCGCCTCGATCTTCAACTGGGGCAACAAGTTCAATATCACCATGCGCCTGGATGCGGCGCCGGATAGCCCCTACAAATCAGGGATGAACTACCCCTACGTAGTAGAGAAGAAGTCCTGAACCGACCGTCGGTAAACAGGTAGAGTCGGTCAGTCGACGAGAGCGGTGCAACTCCGGAGCTGGGCGAACGTGTCCTGACTGGATTCGCTAGCCATGGCGCAAAGCTGTCGATGGATGCGTAAGACAGCCACGCCAGAACCGGTGAGGCATAATCGCCAAACGTGGGTCGTTATGGGCAATGGGCATCTGACGTTACTGTTGGCGATTGCCCGCGCCTTTACCGCCTCTCTGACTCTCCCCCTTGTTCAGCAGTGCGAAGGTGGGATGAGCTAACGCAAACGCTAAATGCCCAGGCCAAGGCGGCGATTGGTGACCGAAGACAGGGCCACACCCGAAAAGCTCAAGCGCGACCTCAGGCAGATTGCGGACGCGGCGGATTCAGCCTTCGCCGAGACGCACGCCGCTCGAGAGAAGGCCCTGCGTCTATCCAGGGACGTCGTTCGCACCTCTGCCAACTCTATCCGCGCGACGCATCGGGGCGAGTACGATCAGGCGCGGCGGCTGCTGGATTCCGCCGCGGGCCTCGTCGCGGAAATCGAAGCTGAGCTTACGCCAAGGTCGTCGGTGTACTACGCGGGCTTCGTCGAGGACGCGCAGAAGGAGTACGTGGAGGCGACGGCGACGCTTGCCTTTACCAAGGGGACGAGGCTCCCCGGGCCCGATGAGCTCAAAGTGGGGCCGGCGCCCTACCTGAACGGATTGGCCGAGACCGTGGGCGAGCTCCGGCGCTTTGTCCTCGACCTGCTGCGAAGGGACGACGTGTCGCGGTGCGAAGAGCTGCTGGAGCTGATGGACGAGGTCTACTCGGTCCTGGTAACGATGGACTACCCGGAGGCGGTAACGCGAGGCCTTCGACGGAATACCGACATGGCGCGGGGAGTCCTGGAGCGCACGCGCGGCGACCTGACGGTGGCGCTCCGGCAGCGCAGCCTCGAGCAGCGGCTCGCCGCGTTTCACCAGGCGCTCGGCGACACGAGCGCGCCTGCACAGGGAGATGGCGCGAGCTAACCAACAATTTCAAGCTCCCGCCCAGGGAATCCAGAGGGCTACCCTTCTGGCAATGGGTCTGGACAGCCAGCCCTCAGCCCGTCGAAGGGATGTGTCCCCCCTGCGGCTGGGTGAGAACAAAGCATTTGCTTGTTGAGATGGTTCCTAAGAGTCATGCCGGGGCAGCCCGCCATTCTTGACTGGCCAACCTCTCTATGGTAGGTTTTCGTCATCGGTTCCCAGCGGATACTTTGCCGGTCTTTCCAACTAAGGGAAGGCTTTTTTGTGGAGGCGAGCTTTGACGATTCTCTACCTCGCGATTGCGGCGGGCCTCGTGGCACTGGCCTTTGCCCTGGTGCTCACGATGCGGGTGCTCCGCGAGGATGCAGGAGACGAGAAGATTCAGGCCATAGGCCGCGCCATTCAAGAGGGCGCCATGGCCTTCCTGAGCCGCGAGTACCGCCTGCTCGCGATATTCGTTGTGGGGATGTTCATCGTTCTGGCGGTCTTCATCGACTACGACGTTCTGGACAAGACGGGCACGGACCGCAATATTCCGTCGACGGCCATCGCGTACATCGCCGGAGCCTTCGCGTCGGCGCTGGCCGGGTTCGTTGGGATGAGCATCGCGGTGCGGGCCAACACGCGGACGACCGTGAAGGCGATGCAGGGCCTGAACCCGGCGCTGCGCGTCGCCTTCAACAGCGGCGCGGTGATGGGTATCTCAGTCGTCGGCATAGGACTCCTCGGTGTAACGGCGCTGTGGTGGGTGTTCAAGGACTTCAGCATCGTGGCGGGATTCGGGTTCGGCGCGTCTTCGATCGCGCTGTTCGCCAGAGTCGGGGGCGGAATCTACACCAAAGCCGCCGACATCGGCGCGGACCTGGTGGGCAAGATCGAGCAGGGCATTCCCGAGGACGACCCTCGCAACCCCGCGACGGTGGCCGACAACGTCGGCGATAACGTGGGCGACGTCGCCGGCATGGGGGCCGACCTGTTCGAGTCCTACGTAGGCTCGATAATCGCCACGCTGGCCCTCGCCGCCGTTGGGGCCACGGCCCTCGGCGTAGCCGACCCCACGGGCGACTTCGATGCGAACCTGTTCCTGCTTCCGATTCTGATCGCCGCGATCGGCATCTTCGCGGCGATAGTCGGCACCTTCGTGGTCCGCACCGGCGAAGACGCCGGCATGGGGCGGCTGCTCTGGGCGCTGCGCACCGGAATCTTCACGGCGGGAGGCCTGGTCCTCATCGGCACCGGCATCGCCATCGCCTCCCTCGACATGGACTTCAACCTGTTCTGGGTCGTACTGGCGGGTCTGGTCGCCGGACAGATCATCGGCACCTCCTCCGAGGTTTTTACGTCGTACGAGTACCGGTTCACACGGGGGATCGCGGAGCAGGCCGAGACCGGCCCCGCGACGGTCATCATCGGCGGCCTTGGCCTGGGGATGCTTAGCACCGTCATCCCCGGCGTAGTGATCGTGGTCGCCATATGGCTTGCCAACGAGCTCGCGGGCACGTACGGGGTGGCCCTCGCCGCCGTCGGTATGCTGTCCACCCTGGGCATCACGCTGGCCACCGACGCTTACGGGCCCGTAGCCGATAACGCCGGGGGCATCGCGGAGCAGGCCGGCCTGGACCCAGAGGTCCGCGAGCGGACAGATGCGCTCGACGCTCTTGGCAACACTACGGCCGCCACCGGCAAGGGGTTTGCCATTGGCTCGGCCGTGCTGACGGCGCTGGCGCTCATGGCCGCCTACTCGGAGGTGGTCGGGATCCGGGTCTTCAATCTGCTCGACGCGAACGTCCTCATGGGCGTGATAGTCGGAGCCATCATGCCGTTCCTCTTCGCCGCGCTGACCATGCAGGCCGTCGGACGCGCGGCGATGGAGATGGTGACGGAGGTACGCCGCCAATTCCGCGAGATCGCGGGCCTGATGGAGGGCACGGCGCCGGCCGATTACGCGCGAGCGGTCGACATCAGCACTCGCGGGGCGATGCGCGAGATGGTCCTGCCCGGAGCGCTGGCGATCACCGCACCCATCGCCGTTGGGGCCATCCTCGGCGCCGAGGCCCTGGGCGGCCTGCTGGTCGGGGCCATCGCCACCGGATTCCTGCTGGCGATCATGATGGCCAACGCCGGCGGCGCGTGGGACAACGCCAAGAAGTACATCGAGGCCGGCAACCTGGGCGGCAAGGGCTCACCGCAGCACGCCGCCGCCGTCGTCGGCGATACCGTCGGCGACCCCTTCAAGGACACCTCCGGGCCGGCGCTCAACATCCTCATCAAGCTCATGTCCATCGTCGCGTTGGTATTCGCTCCGCTGTTCTTGTAGGCCGTGGCCTATCAGGGCGCTGAAAAACTCTTCCGCCATCCACTTCGATAGTTCGACAATCCTTCGCTGCGCTCGTGGACAGGGCTCACCGCAGGCTTTGCTCAGGGCAGGCTCTCTGGCGCCCGGCAATCCCGACGTATTGGGACTGCACCCCCATCCATAATCAGCCCGCTAGACTCCCGCCTGCTTCTCAGACTCCGTCGCCCTGCACCGCGCGGGTGATGCGTTTTCCAGGTGCCGCCGTTTCTTGCCTTATAATATCGGTGGACGGGCGTGGCCGGGGGGCCTTGGGCCAAAGGATGCGCCCGGTTACCACCTACGCAAAAAGCCCAGGTGGCGGAACGGCAGACGCAGCGGACTTAAAATCCGCTTCCCGCAAGGGAGTGTGGGTTCGAATCCCTCCCTGGGCACCAGTCTATAGGGTATTGACGGGGAAATGGCGAAAGGCCTTTCAAAGGGGGCAAACGGACCAATTGCCCCCTTTTTGCCCCCATCTGTTTGAGAATGGCGGCAAATGGTACGTCTGTTCGCCTGGCAGAGTCAAGGTAGGACAGCAGGGTTAGTCCCAACGTGGTCCTACCAGCTTGGGATGATGGTCGTCCTCATAATCACTTCGCGTTTTTGACTCATCGCGGCAATCGTCACAGACGCAAATGAGCATGGCCTCTCCAGGCGTGAACCCGTCCTCTCCTATCTGCTCGCACATGCGTGAGAAGAAACCCCTGATCTGTTCGTTCGTCGCGCCGCAGTCCCACATGATGGCGAGTATGCGATGCCCGCCAGGTCAAGCCTACTGAGACGACCTGAGGCGGTTCGAGTCCCTGCCCCTTCGGCTTGCCACCCGTAGAGCCGACCTGTATCCTGCTGCCGAGCGCAGCTATGTGCTCAGTAATCCCAAAGGAGGTATCGTCATGAGTTCTCCACTCGTAGGCGCATGGGAGGCGGTTTCCGACACCGATCAAGGCATCAGTGTCTTTACTGAGACGCACTTTAGCATGGTGGTGATGCCCAAGAACCGGCAACGCTCAGAGGGGAGTGAGCCGACCCCCGAAGAAGCAATGGCAGCCTATCGGGGTGTTAGGGCGCTTGCCGGGACGTATACGATTTCTGGCTCCAGAGCGACTTTCAAGAGGGTAGCCAACCTGAAAGCAACCTGATCGGCTTGGATATGGAGGTCGAGGTCAAGGTTGAAGGGGATAGGCTGACAACACGCACTATCAGCGGAGGGGTGAGGACGGGAGCAGAGCATGTCTGGAGGAAGGTTGGCTGACACTCTCGGCACTCTTAGTCCTAGCGAGGCTAGAGGGGGCTCGGTGACCGGATTCTGCGGGCTCTTCGCCTTAGGTCATCTGCGTGTCTGGCTCGCCTCAAGGATTAGACAAGAACACCCTGCGCCCGGCTCCTCTACACTTAGCGTCTCCCTCGGCCTCGACCCTGATTGCGGCAACGGGCAATGAGGCGCATCTTCCGGAAAGTCGTCGCCCTCTTCGGGGTAGCCTTGGTGGTCACTGTCGGGCTGTTCGCGATTGACGAGTTCTGGAGAGACATCCCTGATTGTGCTACTACCCTCTGCTGTCGGACGTGCGAGAACATCCCCGTGGACCGAGTCATCGACGGCGATACTTTCGTCTCCGGCCCGTTCAGCGTTAGGCTGTTCGGCATCGACGCGCCCGAAGCGGGGGAGCGGTGTGCCTCAGTCGCTACGGTCAGGCTGCGTAGGCTGGCAGGCAACAACGTGCGGGTCGAGCTAGGGCCGCGGACTGAGGATAGGTTCGGGCGGCTGCTGTATTACCTGTACACGGACGCGGGCGACAGCATAGACGAGACGCTGGTACGTGAGGGACTGGCCGTGGCGTGGAAGGGAGACGGCCAGCACCGGGAGTTACTGATTAGCGTCGAACAAGAGGCGCGTCGGGATGGCGTCGGGTGTTTGTGGTAGACAAGCAAGCCGGGCCGTCATGCCCCGTGCTCCGAAGCGGCGACCCCGGACGTTCTCTGCGTCACCCGGGGTCGCCGCCATGCTCTCTCTGACTCGATGCTGCTGGAAGGACAGCAGTATTGGCTAGCTAGGCAACGGCACTATCACCTGGAATAGCTGCTGTCGTGGTGCCGCTGCGATGATGGGGTTTGTCTTCGCAATCAAGTTGCGAATGCTCTCGGGGCGCTCGCGCACCGTGCTCTCGTACTCGCCTAGGTCTTGGTAGGCGAGGAAGATGTGGAACGTTGGCCCCTCGATTGGGAAGAGGCGCCTATGGATGCCTGCGACCGTGGCGCCTTCAGCCTGCCTGGCTTGCGCGAAGTCCTCCAGGGCCTGCCGCAGTTCCATCTCTTTGTCGCGGGCAGCGATGAGCCGCACTCCGTGGGTATAGCGCGCGGACCCACCTCCGGCAGCAGACGATGAGATGATCTCGAACAGCTGGGCCTCCCTGGGGCGGCTTAACAGACCGCTCACCTTCGCTGCAAAGGACTGAAAACCAGAGTCAGCCCGGCGAGCCTCTCGCTCCGTCTCATACGCTTTGAGGTTCTCATGAAAAGTGCCGGAGACAAAGGTTTGCCCCTCACCGAGGACACTCTCGGTCAAAACAGTCCTTAGCCTTGGCTGATTGCTCTTGGTCCTGTCTTGGACAAGGGCGCGGAGTTCATTCCCCTTGCCAAGACTCGGTCGTAAAAGGATTCGCTCGTAGAACATCGTTGCCTCCTTAGGTGCGCGTAGTTGGGGTGACAGGGTAGCATCGACCCCAGCCGTTGGTAAAGCATCCTGCCCGGCTTAGCGACCTCTTGTGGTAGGGTGGGCCTGAAAAGCTCGGAGCTAAGGTGAAGAATTGAAAAGATACTTCGTCATCGGTGTCCTGTTGCTCACCGTTACAGCCGGCGCGGCGTGCGGTGAGCCTGCGCCCACACCTACGGCTACTCGAACCCCAGCGTCCGAGTTGGCTGTGGCACCGAAGCCCACTCCAACTGTTCCCCCCACGTTGGCGCTGAGTCCTAGGCCGGATTCCAGGGCGACGCGCGAGTACGAGCTGGGCTTGCATTTCGCAGAGGGTGGCCTCCTGACCCTGGCCTTAGAGGCCTATTCGAAGGCCATCGAACTGGATAGCACACTGGCGATGGCCTACGCGGCTCGTGCTCACGTCTACTTCCTTGGTGACAACCTGGCGCTCGCGCTAGGCGACGTCAACCAGGCAATAGAGCTCGATCCGGACCTCGCCATCGCCCACCACAACAAAGGCCTGGTCCTTGTAGCCGCCGAAAGCGATGAGAGGGCCTTGCTGAGCTTCTCCAAAGCGATTGAGCTCGACCCGTCGTTGGGAGATGCCTACTACAACAGGGCACAGGTCCACGTGAGTGCGGGCGACACCGCCAGGGCGGTCGCAGACCTGGAGCAGGTGCTGGCCCTAACCGAGAACGAGGCGCTGGTGGAGGCTGCCAGGCAGCTCTTGTCGCTGGTGCAGTAGCTACCTGCCTCGTGTGGATTGGCTGTCTGTGGTAATGGTGGGAGTGGAGTCGACGTTGGTTCGTCTGTGGGAGTCGGGGTAGAAGGTTGGCGGGTCGAAGTGCCGAGCGTCTGCGGCTATGGGGGCGTTGGTCCATAGGTGAAAGGGTTCGAGGTCGAGGGGGTGCATGGCTTAGGCGAAATTGGTCTGGGTATTGGGGCATGCCAGCGTTGGGCTGACCGACGACACGTACTCTCACGTTGCACCAGGGTTGCAGAAGGCGGCGGCTGAGACTTTCGTAAAGGGTGTTGGCGGCGGCTTCTGACGGCAGCTAAGTGCAGAGGAGAATTGCCCCCAAATTGCCCCCCGAACGTGTTGATATGACGCAGCACAGGATGGCAGGTGTAGACAATTGAAAGCCCGTGGCCCCCTACCCTACGCCACGCATGGGATGTGGCATCTCGGGGTGAGATGGGCATGGGCGGACTTAAAATCCGCTTCCCGAAAGGGAGTGGGGGTTCGAATCCCTTCCTGGGCACCAGTCTAAGATGCGGCGTATAGGCCCATTGGTGGACGGCGTCGTGCCGTATTAGCCGTTTGACCCTTCCAGGACCCCCTGCTACACTGCGCCGAGCCGCGTCCCGCCGGCCGAGCCCTCGATGGTCCGCACACCGTGAAGATCGGGTTCTACACCTTCTCGTACATCGACATCCTCTCGATGCCGTACCGGCCGGTGCTCGACTCGATCGCCGAGGCCGGCTACCACGGCGTCGATCTTTCGGCGACCAAGGGACGCACCACGTCCCCGGAACACTTCCCGCCGGCGGAACGCTCGGAGCTCCGGCGTTATGCCGAGAGTCTCGGCCTCGAGGTCTGCATCGCCATTACGCATGAGCACCTGACGACTACTATTGAGCAGGGCCGGCCCATGGATCTCAAGGGCTTTGTAGACGTGGCGCTGGACCTTGGGGCGGATAGCCTGGGCGTTCACGTCGGTCCCGCACGAGGCAGCCCGCGGCGGCAGCGGCACTTGTGGGAGCAGACAACCAGCGCGCTCCGAGATGCCAGCGCCTACGCCGCGGAGCGCGGAGTCCTTATCGCCTTGACCACCATATGGCCCGGCGATCTGCTCGACACGACCGACCAGATGCTTAGGATGGTCGAGGAGGTCGGCGCGGAAAACCTACGATGCTACTACGACCCGGGCTTCTTGCTGCTGATGGGACTCGATCCCCGGTCCGAAGCTCGGAGGATGGGCGATCTTATCGCGCACGTTCACGTGAAGGACTGTGAGGGCAGGCATCCCGACTACCGGATGCATATTCCCGGCGAAGGACGGCTGGACCTGGCAAGCACGCTTGGTGTCTTGGACGAGATTGGCTACGATCGCTACATCAGCATCGAGACGTTCAGCACGCATCCCTTCGAGCGCGCCTGTTTCTCGGGTTACAAGGCGGTGGCAGGGGCCTTGCAAACATAGGGCGGCTCCGCATGCTCGACCTGGCCCACACGGCGATCTGGCGATCAGCTTCCCTGGCCACGGGCCCAGGCCGCACACCCAAGTCGAAGGGCATCAGCGCTCGTACACCTCTGGATTGACGCAGTACCGAGGTCTCTCTCCCCTGACTCCGTCGAGAAGGTTCTGGGCGGCGATTCGTGACATCTCGGCCCGCGTCTTCACGCTGGCACTAGCGATGTGCGGCACTATCACGCAGTTGTCGAGGGTCAGAAGCGGGTCGTCATGAGAATAGGCTCGGGCTCGGTGACGTCCAGCGCGGCCGCCGCGATCTCTCCCGCGCTGAGGGCCTGGTAGAGGGCCATGGGGTCAACCACCGGCCCGCGGGAGGCGTTGATCAGCACCGCGGTCGGCTTCATCATGGACAGCTCCCGCTCGCCGATAAGATGGTAGGTAGCATCACCCAAGACCGTGTGCAGGCTCACGAAGTCTGACTCTCTCAGCAATGTGTCCTGGTCCACATACCTTAGCGAGAGCTCGGCCTCCATGTCCTTTCGACGCGCAATGTCGGTGTAGAGCACGTCCATGTCGAACCCCCGCGCCCGGCGGGCCATTGCCCCTCCTATTCGCCCCATGCCCATGATCCCGAGTGTGCTGCCGTGGACATCTTGTCCCAGGTAATGAAGCGGATGCCAGGTCTCCCACTTCCCCTCGCGGACCGCCCTCGCACCCTCGACGATCCGCCTTGCCGCCGCCATCAGCAGCGCAAAGGCGGCGTCGGCCGTGGTCTGCGTCAGCACGTCCGGGGTGTTTCCTACGGCTATCTCCCTGCTTGTGGCCTCGGCGACGTCAATGTTATCGAACCCAACCCCGAACTGGCTGATGACTCTAAGCTGCGACCCCGCGGAATCCATCAGCTCGGCGTCTACTCGCTCGGTCACCATGCTGAGGACCCCATCGACCCCCTTTATCTTCTCCAGAAGCACGCTCCGTGACATGGGCAGATATTCTGTCCACATTTCTGCATCCGCCTCGGCCTCTATAGTCTCGTAGGCCTCCTGAAAGATCTCACGGCATACAAGCACTCGCGGTCTGGGCACGAGGGTCACCTCCTCAGGCATGGTACCTACTCCGGAGCTCGGGTGCGCCGCGTCGGCTAGGGCGAACGGTCTCGGCGAGGTGACGCGTCTCGGCGGCGGTCCGAGCTTAGCCCGAAGCGGCAGACTCGTCTCCCCTACCCTCCTGGATCGGCAGGACGATGTGCGACGGGCAGTCGGTGTCGTGGTAAACGGTCTGATGAGCGAGCTGGTAGCTCTGGTCCCGGCCGAGCGGGCCGCCGGTGTTCGGGTTCACGTCGAAGCGCGGCCAGTTGCTGCTGCTGATGTCGATCCGTATCCGGTGGCCTGACTTGAACACAGTCGACGTCGGATAGAGCTCGAACACGAGCTCGTAGGGCTCCCCGGGCGTCATCAGCTCCGGCTTCTCGTACCCATTCCGGTATCGCGCCCTCACTATGGAGTCCGTGATGTTGATGGCGAGACCCTCCGGATAGTCGGAGCTGGGTGGGTACACGTCGATCAGCTTCGCGGTGAAGTCGGTATCGACCGCGGAAGAAGACGCCCAGAGGCGCATCTCCACGGGTCCCGTGACTTCGACATCCTCCACGAGTGGCGGCGTCTGAAAGGTGAGGACGTCGGCGCGTGAGTTAAGCGGCAGCGTGTTCGTGCAGCCGAGGAAATCGGGTCTGCCCCTCTGGTCGAACGCACCGGGCCTAAGGACCGTGTCGGCCGCCGATATTCCCCCGCCCATGGTCGGCACGGGGTTCTTCGGATCAAAGGTGAACGATGTGGACGGACGGGTCCCGGCCGCCGGCATTCTGGTAGACAGCGAGCCGTCGCCCACCAGGTAGTAGGGTGTGAAACTGGTTTCCGGCGGGGGCCAGTCCGGCTCGTCTCGCCAGTAGCCGCCCCGGTTCACGCGACGGTCGTCGTTGGGCTTGCCGTCGCCGGTGCCCATCGTGAAGATGCGTACCGGCGACCAGTCCGCAACCTCGGTGTGCATCCCCTTCATGTAGTGGTCGAACCAGGCCAGCTTCAGGTCGTTGTAGTCGATGTGCGCCCCCGGGCCGAAGTCGACGTCGCCGGAGAAGGTCACTTCGTACTGTCCGTGAGTCCACGGCCCCATGAGCAGGCGCTGGGGGGCAGACTTCATCTTGCTCAGTGCGACGTAGCTTTCGCAGGTGTTGCGGGCATAGGAGTCGTACCAGCCGCCGAGGTAAAGGGTTGGCACGTCGGCGTGCTCGGTGTAATACTCGGACGGCGAGTAGCCCCGCTGCTTCCAGTAGTCGTCGTAATCGCCGTGGGTCAGGATGTCTATGGCCCACCGCTCGTACGATGGCAGCCTTCGCAGGACTGTGGCCCCCTCCTTCAGGGGAAGCTGGTCGAGTATCTGAGGTATATCGTCGGGGAAGGTCCGGAGCAGCGCTGCCTTCAGTCCCGGGTCGGCCGATGCCTCCTTGCTGGTCACGGCCATCCGGAAGGCATAGACCATGAAGCGCTGCTCGAGGGCGCCGTTTTGTCGCATGGAGCTGTGGTGATAGTTGGACGCCCCAACGGCCACTACCATCGTCGACAGGTGAGGAGGGTTCAGAGTCGCGAGAGCGGACTGGTCGCTCCCGGCGTAGGAGTCGCCCATCGTGCCGACCTGGCCGTCGCTCCACGGCTGCCGAGCGATCCACTCGACCGCGTCGTACCCGTCGGGTGCCTCCTTGGCGAAGGCGTACCACTCGCCCTCGGACTTGAACCTGCCGCGCACGTCCTGTATCGCGACGACGTAGCCTCTGCGCGCGAAGAACTTGCCCTTCGTTACCTGTCGGGCCGTCGCCTTGTCGTAGGGGGTCCGCTCCAGGATGGCTGGGTACCGCCCGTCCGCCTTTCGATCGCCCCCAGCCGGATAGAAGATGTCCGTGGCGAGCTCGATGCCGTCCCGCGCCGGAACCATAACGTTCGTGTCTACGATCACTCCGTACCGCTGATGCGAGCCCTCGTATGTCTGTTGCATCGGATGCGACTTGCCTCCAGTGAGAATGAGCTAGTGCTTCGTTGCGTAAATCTTGATACAGCCCACGCCCGCCCTGTGGGTTCCAAGTCGCGACGGGTCGGGACTGGCGGGGGTGTCCCCCCAGACCCTAAGCCTCACGGGCGCGTGGGTGGGAAAGTGCGTATCGCTTTCTTGCTGACTAAGCGCTGGTCATGCGCGATGTCGTCTCGCACACGTTAGCATGTCGGGCGAGCGGAGTCATTCGACCGTGGCGATGGCGTAGGGAGAAGCGAGTTCGAGCCACGTGGTCGGTATCGGCGCCGCGACACACTAAGGGCGGCTCAGATTCGTGGCGCCGATTGACCGCCCCCTACCCTGCTGCTACACTCGACCCCACTGGCCTACGGAGCCTTACGGTGCGCTGCGCAAGCTGCCAGCTCGAAAACATCGGCACGGATATGAACTTACGCTTCAGGGATGCACTTGGCTTGATGTCCGGTGGCACGGGGGAGCCCGATGCGGTCGCGCGTTGCCACCTACCAAGGCCTGAGACGGCGTTCCAGTCGCTCGTGAAGCCCTTGGAGCGACTCACCTCCCCCACCCGCGCCGCCCTCTCCAACCCGGAGGGAACTCCCGATGCCTCGCTTGATATCGGACGCCGCCCGGGGCCTCACCACAAGCCCGACGGCGTAAGAGCGGCGGCCACGATCTTCGTCATGCTCATCGTCGTATCCTGCTCCGGCATGGACGCCACACCCCCGCCTATCTCAATGTTCGATGGGTCCACCAGGCAACTGTCCGACTTCGGAACCGAGGTAGTAGTCTTGAACTTCTGGGCGTCGTGGTGTGCTCCTTGCGTCGAAGAGATGCCAGAGCTGGAACGCTTCTGGCAGGAACACAAAGAAAGCGTGGCCCTCATTGGGGTTGCGGTCTCCACACCCAGGCTGGCGGTCTCAGGGTTTGTCAATCGAGTGGGGGTGAAGTATCCGATAGCCACAGATGAGGACGGGGTGTTGACGCGAAGGTACGGCGTTAGCCTGCTACCTACCACCGTCGTGGTGAACTCGAATGGAGACGAGCTTGTCAACCACAGTGGTATTATCACCAAGGAACAGCTGGAGCAGGCCGTGCAGAAGATCACGGGAGAAGGTCCCGGCTGATAGGGCACACGATGTGCAAGGCGACTTGGAATCCCACGTTCGATGCACGCGCCTAGCGGAGTAGTGCGCGAGTAGACGCGCGGTATCGCAAAGGAGATTCGAGCCGATGAGCGTCTTTACGTATGTCACCGCTTCGGAGGAGGACCGCATCTTGGTCTTCGAGATGGACCCTCAGACCGGCCGGCTCGAACAGCGCGACGCGGTAGACGTGCAAGGCCGGCCCGCACCCCTGGCCGTGGACCCTGAGCGGCGGTTCCTCCACGTGGGCCGCCGTGACGTACCGGCGATCTCCAGTTTCGCGATCGACCCGGGCACGGGAGGCCTCTCGCCTGTCGGGACGGCGCCGCTCGATGCCGATCCCTGCTACCTAGCGACGGACCGCACGGGCAGATTCTTGCTCTCGGCCTACTATTCCGCGGGCAAAGCGGGGGTCCACGCAATCGGGGAGGACGGTGCTGTAGGCTCGCCACCCATCGAGTGGATAGATACGGCTCCCGGGGCGCACTCGATGCAGACGGACCGGTCCAACAGCTTCGCTTTCCTCCCCCACATCGGCGGGCGTACCGGGCCGAACCTGATCCTCCAGTTCAGGTTCGACGGGAATAGCGGCCGGCTTACTCCAAACTCCCTCCCGCGTGTTTCGCCCCCTGTTGACGGCGAGGGCCCGCGCCACTTCTGCTTCCATCCGACTCGCGACATCCTGTACTTCTCGAACGAGCAGGGGTGCAGTGTGACCGGGTACAACCTCGACTCTTCAGCGGGGACCCTGAGCGTCTTCCAGACGGTATCGACCCTGCCGGACGGCTACGACGGCACCAATAGCTGCGCGCAGATCCAGATCACGCCGTCCGGAAAGTTCCTGTACGCTCCGAACCGAGGCCACGACAGCATCGCTTGCTTCTCCGTCGACGCCTCCACCGGCCATCTGACGTCCATCGGGCGCGTTCCCACGGAGCCGGTGCCTCGGGCGATCAGCATAGATCCCAGCGGGAGGTTCCTGTTCGCCGCGGGCCTCGAATCGGGAAGGTTGGCCTCGTACCGAATAGATGACGGCACTGGGGAGCTGGACCCGCTAGAGATCTACCACGTCGGAAAGGGGCCGATGTGGGTGCTCTTCGTGAGTTTTCCTGGATAGCTCGGAGTTGAAGCTCACGAGGTCGCCGAGCTCTCCGCGGAGACCGCGGAACAAAACCCGGGGCCCGCGGGGAAGATGTCGGTCAACGCGTTGACAGTTCGGGTTAAAACAGATCACCTACGACAGACAAATTCTTGCCGATCTAGGTCTTCGTGCGTTTGCGTTGATTCTCCGCTCCCCTGCCTGATCTTACTGTTCTTCAAGGGAGGCCCTCATCCTGTCTGCGTATTCTAAGGGCAGGGCGTCGAGATTAGTCTTGGACAGGCATTTTGTGCAAAGCATTAACGGCTCCAGATGGTGTCGGACTCGGACGTAGGAGAGGCTGAGGATTCCCAGCTTTCCGCCGCATTCATGGCACGATAGGGAGAAATGTTCGGAGGGAATCTCCTTCGATTGTTCACCCATCGTCATTTCAGCCGTCCCCTGCCATCACCGCATCATGCCAGCCTCTAAACGGTACTCTCCCCTTCGCCGCCTGCGCCGGGTGTCCGGTTCCCGGCGCGCTAGTGCCTCTCCTCTGGGCTGCCCATATTCCTTCAGTATCTCCCGCCGCAACAGCAACTTCTCCATCGGCGCTTGACTAATCCCTCACTTTGACCAGTTTCTGCATAGACCGCAGCTCGACAGGCGGGTCCATCCTGCTGCCATAGTCGCTCCAGGAGACCTCGGCCACGTAGATGTCTCCGTACGAGTCCACGGCGATGCCGTGAGGTGAGTAGAATCTGCCGGTCTGATCGCCGTAGCTTTCGCGACCTACACGGGCAACGACCTTCCCACTTGTGTTCATGATGGTGACCCGAGGGCCGAGGTCCGTGCCAATGCTGTTGGTGGCAATCCCACAGAAGTATTCGCCGATGTACACCAGGTCTTCACCCGAGCGATCGTCAACGCATATCGTGGCGGCGCGGGACAGATTGACCCACTGGGTCTCATACTTGCCGTCGGGGCTGAAAATCTGGATGCGGTGGTTCTCCCGGTCGGCCACATATACCCATCCCTCGCTGTCTATGGCGAGGTTATGCACGATATTGAACTGTCCCTCACCTGTCCCAGATTCTCCCCAGGAGAACAGCAGCTTGCCTTCAGGGGTGTACTTGTGGACACGAGCGTTCGAGTAGCCGTCGGCCACATAGAACTCCCCTGTGCGCTTGTCCACAGCCACATGGGCTGGGACGCTAAAGGGCTTGCCGCTCATCTTCGGAGAGGGCTGGTTGGGTGTGCCGAGCGTCATCAGCAGCTTGCCCTCGGGGGTGAACTTGCGCACGGTGCTGTCGCCGTTGTCGACACAGAACACCGTATCGTCAGGCGCAATGGTGACGCCGTGGGGGTTCTTGAATACCCCCTCGCCCCAGGTTCGCACGATATTCCCTTCGCGATCGAAGACGATCATCGGGCACGTGCCTCGATTGAAAACATAGATGTTGTCTTTAGAGTCCACGTCAACCGCCGTGGCCTCCTTATAGACCCACCCTTCAGGCAGATTGCCCCAGTTGGTGCCGGATACCTCGTACCGGAAATCGCCTTCGCCCAGGACCACCGGCCCCTCGACCGCCAGGGTCGCCTCGTGTCCCTCCGTCCTCAGACCGTACTCCCAGTTCTCTTCCCGTTTCGTCATATGAATCTCCTGCTCTTGAAGTACTGACACTTCGTCGCTGTACGTCTGCTCCAGCCTGCGAGCCAACTTTCCAGGGTACCTGAGCCCCCAATTTCTCTGGAGGGAGTGCGAGGCGGGTCAATCGTAGATCGCGGCAAGGCTCGTTAGGCGACCGCCTCCTTGGTCACCGCCTCGATCAGCGCCTGGATGTAGCCGTTGGCAAAAGCACGACCTCGGTGGCCCCAGGACGTGTCTTGGAAGGTTTGCGGCACGTGGTCGTCGATGAAGAAGCTGTCGAAACCGACCTGGTGATAGATCTTCATCGCCCTGTACATATCCACGTATCCGGTGTTTATGAACTCCTCGTGAAACCTGGGCACCTGGCCGGAGACGTTCCTGAAGTGCACGTAGAGGATCTTATTACGCTCGCCGAAGTACCGGATCATCTCGTAAATGTCGTCGCCCTCCATCTCGGAGAACGTCCCCTGGCAGAACTCGATGGCATTGCAATCCGAGGGGCATATCTCGATCAGGCGCTTGTACGCATCGAAGCTGCGCAAGAGTTGCGGGATACCGCCCAGGAGTGGCACCGGCGGGTCGCACGGGTGAATGCCAAGGCGGATCCCCTCCTCTTCGGCGACGGGCGTTATGATCTTTATCCAGTACTCCAGGTTGTCCCACATCTCCTCTTCGCCGTACTCACGGTCGTGCGTACGGGGCATCTTCTTGGCTTGGCCGTAGTCGAAGGCGGTGGCGATCGACTCACACCGTATCGAGGCCGGCGTGGTGCGCCAGACGTGCGAGGGCATCCAGTTGTAGCCGAATATGGGTATGCCCGCTCTGGCGATGTTCCTAACCGTGAAGACCATGTTCTCGATCTGCTCGTCACGCCTGGGGCCACCCAGCATTATCTGGTCGTAGAATGACGTAGGCACATTCTCCAAGGCGGAAAGCTTCAGACCGTACTGCTCAACCGTCAGGCGGAGCTTGACGAGGTCGTGAAGCTCCCACCGGCCCCCCATGCCGGGCAGGCTCGGCGTGTTCAGGAGAACGTCTGTGGCGCCGTACTGCGCGGCGAAGCGAAGGTACTCGGGCGTGGCGTCCCGAAACTGACCGAATCCAGCTCTCATCTCTCCTCACTCCTCAATCCTCGGCGAAATTCCAGCCGCCAGAGCGGGCGAGTCGGTGTCGCCGCGGCCTGGAGGTTGCTGGCTAAGGAGAATCCTAACATGTGTGGGCCCAGGCGATGGCAACCTCAGAGGGTTCCCTCTACCGTAGGGGTAGGCCCCTGCGCCTACCCTCGTGGTCTTCCGGTGTCCCCCAGACCATAATCCTTACGTGCGGGTGGGTGGAGAGATGTACGTATCGCTTTCTTGCCGACCAAGCACTAGTCCAGGTGGAAGACCTCTTCCAGCTCCACCATCATCTGGTCTGGGCGAGCGCCCGATGGGATCTCGAAGAAAGGCGCCATGAACTCCTGCCAGCGTCGGTTGGCCTCCTCCTCGGCCATTCCGTCGAGAGAGGCCTGAAAGCTCTCATCGGCCTCGAAGGAGCCGAAAAGGAGCCCGTCCTCCCCCATGAACAGCGAGTAGTTGTGCCAGCCGCTCCTACGAAGGGCGTCCAGCATCTCCGGCCACACCGTCTGGTGGTGCCGCTTGTACTCCCCTATCGTGTCCTGCTTCACCTTGAGCAGGAAGCCGACCCTCTTGATATCAGCGCCTCCCGGATGGAGAACTCACCCCAAATCGGGCCTAGAATATTCAGGTTATCCATCCTGTGTCAACTCCCCGTCAACATCGGGGAACGGTTGGATTAGCCCGCTACGAAGGCGAAACGTATCACTGGGACCGCGCCGTGGACCAACAGAAGGAGAACATACCCGGGGAATCCCTGGATTATCTCGACCCGGTTGCTGGCGCAATATCGTATTGCCAAGGCAGAGACCTTCGAGGATCTTAAGTTGGCGATCCCGATGATTGAGTGGGTATATGCGCTACCCAGCGGCGTTTTGGAAGACCAGATCCACCCACTGACTGGTGAGCCTTTGAGCGTATCGCCCCTCACATGGAATCATGCTACAGTCGTTTCAACGGTCCTGGATTGCGTCGACAAATACGAGCGCTCAACGTGGGTAACCAGGCTTCCCTGAGCGAAACTAGAGAAAGGTGGCGACCCGTGAACACAACGGATATTGACGAGCTGGCCATCAACACGGTTCGGTTCCTGGCGGTGGACACGGTGCAGAAGGCCAAATCGGGCCACCCCGGAACGCCCATGGGCGCGGCGCCGATGGCTTACGTGCTGTGGGACCGATTCCTGAGACACAATCCGAACGACCCAGCGTGGCCCGACAGAGACCGGTTCATCCTGTCGCCGGGCCATGCCTCGGCGCTGCTCTACGCGCTGCTTCACCTCACCGGGTACGACCTGCCTATCGAAGAGCTCAAGCGTTTCCGGCAGTGGGGCAGCAAGACTCCCGGCCACCCGGAGTACGGCTTGACGCCCGGTGTGGAGATGACGACGGGGCCACTGGGCCAGGGCTTTGCGCACGGCGTGGGCATGGCCATAGCCGAGCGCTGGCTTGCGGACCACTACAATCGGCCCGGACACGAGATCATCAACCACTCCGTTTACGGCATCGTCTCAGACGGCGACCTGCAAGAAGGTGTGGCCTCTGAGGCCGCGTCGCTGGCGGGCACCCTGCGCCTGGGCAAGCTCATCTACTTTTACGACGACAACGACATCTCCATCGAGGGAAACACCGACATAGCCTTCGCGGAGAACGTGGCCCAGAGGTTCCAGGCCTACGGCTGGCATGTGGTCGGCCCTATCGATGGCATGGACGTGCGGTCCGTTGAATCGGCCGCAACCATGGCCCGGGCGGAGACGGGCCGCCCCAGCCTGGTGATCTGCCGCACCATCATCGGCTACGGGAGCCCCAACAAGGCGGGGACCGCCTCGGCTCACGGCGAACCGCTTGGCGAAGAAGAGGTGCGTCTGACAAAGGAGGCCTTGGGCTGGCCCTATCGAGACCCCTTCACGGTGCCAGATGAGGTCCTGGACCGGTTCCGCGAGGCCCGGGCCCGTGGCAGGCAGCTGCAAGACGATTGGCAGGCCCGGATGGCCGCGTACCGGAAAGCCTACCCGACGGAGGCTGCCCAGCTCGAGGAGGCGCTGCGGGGAGACCTTCCGGAAGGATGGCAGCGCGGCCTCGACGAGCTCTTTAGCGCCGATGACAAGCCCATAGCCACTCGGGACGCATCGGGGCGCGTGATGAACGCGCTCGTGGACAGAGTCCATGCCTTCACCGGAGGCTCGGCGGACCTGGCCCCCTCCACCAAGACGCTGCTGAAGGACCACGGCCACTACGGTTTCGAGGAGCACTGTGGGCATAATCTGCACTTCGGCGTCCGAGAGCACGCGATGGGGGCCATTGCCAACGGCATGGCATTACACGGCGGAACCATCCCATATACGGCGACGTTTCTGATCTTCTCCGACTACATGCGCCCCCCGATGCGGCTGGCCGCCCTGATGGAGCTGAGGGTGGTGTACATCTTTACCCACGACTCTATCGGCATGGGTGAGGACGGGCCGACCCATCAGCCCATCGAGCAGCTGCTCGGTCTCCGCGGCATTCCGAACCTGGTAGTACTGCGGCCCGCGGACGCCACGGAGAGCGTGGAGGCATGGAAGGTGGCGATGGAGCGCAGGCACGGACCTACCGTGCTGGCGCTGAGCCGGCAGAACCTCCCGGTGCTCGATCGCAAAGAGCTCAGTTCCGCCAATGGCGTGCGGCAGGGCGGCTACGTGCTGTGGGAGGCCTCGTCGAAGCCCGATGTGATCCTCATCGGTGCCGGCTCGGAGGTACACATCGCGTTGGAGGCGGCCAAGCTGCTGCAAGAGGATGGGACTGCCGCCCGCGTCGTGTCGCTCCCATCGTGGGAGCTGTTCGACGCCCAACCCGAGGAGTATCGCGCCAGCGTTCTGCCGCCTGACGTACGGGCGAGGGTTTCGATCGAGGCGAGTACGAGCGTAGGCTGGGAGCGGTATGTCGGACTGGACGGCGTGGCCATTGGCCTCTCTCACTTTGGCGCGTCCGCTCCGGCGGCTGTCCTGTACGAAAAGTTCGGTCTGACCGCTCAGCATATGGCGGAGGAGGCCAGGCGCCTCGTTGGGACGAGCCAGACATGACGGCGCAACGTCCCGCGCCGGCCGGAGCTTACGGCGGCCTGCAGCTCAAGACCGAGCTGGCCTCCCGGTTGCAAGCCGGGGAGTACTAGGTGCTCGACCTGCGGGCCAGCTATTTCCACAGCTATCGGCTGCCCGAGCTGTACTGGGGCATGCCGCGACAGCTCGGGGCGTTTCCGGTCCAGTACCCGGGGGACAATATCCCTCCGGCGTGCTGGGGCGTCAGGCAGATGCCCCTGTGGGCAGATTCTACGTGACTCCCACCCTACCCTCCTGGCATCCGGAGATGCAGCTAAGTCAACCAAAGGTCGGCGACTCGGTGCTGCATCTTCGCTTCTGGCGCGAGGGGCCGTGCTCTCGTTGGGGGGTCTCTGACCGGCGCGGCTCCGTTGAAGCGTGCGACGCTCGGGAACACAGGGAGACGTTCTGGTACGGATCGAAAGTTATCCTGAAAGGTTGAACCTGTCCAAGGAGGCTCACGGTGTCTGGCGCACCTGCAAAAGAGAGACCGAGCGATCAGCGCCCGCCCCGGGTCGTGATTCTTGGCGGAGGTTACGCCGGTGTCTATGCCGCCCTCAAGCTGGAGAAGGCCGCGCGAAAGGGCCTCATCGAGCTCGCCATGGTGAGCCAGGATAACTTTTTCCTTTTTCAGCCCATGCTGTCCGAGGTTGTGTCGGGCAGCATCGAGCCTCCACACATCGTGAACCCGATTCGCCGACTGCTGCGGCATACACGCTTCTATCAGGCCGAGATCGAGGCTGTTGACGCGGCCACCAGCACCGTTGTAGTCCGCTACTCCGGCAGACACGTGCACTACGACAGTATTCCCTACGATCACCTGCTGGTGGCCGTGGGCGTCAGCACCGACCTGTCGATGGTCCCGGGGATGTCCGAGCACGCCTTTCCTTTGAAGACGCTGGGAGACGCCTTCGCGCTGCGCAACCACCTGATCGGCGTCATCGAAAGGGCGCAGGTCGAGGACGATGCCGCTGAGAAGGCCGAGCTGCTCACGTTCGTCGTCGTGGGTGGTGGCTACAACGGAGTCGAGGTGGCAGCGGAGATCAACTCCTTCGTAAGAGAGGCGGCGCGGGACTATCCAAACGTATCCCCCGGCGATGTCAGGGTCGTTCTCTTGCAGCGGTCGAGCAGGATTCTGCCGGAGCTGAGCGAGAAGCAGGCAGCCTTCAGCCACCGAGTGATGGAACGTAGAGGCATCGAGATCCGTCTCAACACCGGTATAAAGGGCGCCACCGTCCAGAGCGCGGTCCTGGGCGATGGCCAGGAGATCGCAACCGGGACTGTAGTGGCGGCCATGGGTTCGTCGCCCAACCGGCTGCTGGAGACGGTGCCGGGCAGCCGCGATCGCAAAGGGCGATTGGTGGTGGACGAAACCCTGGCAGTACCGGGCAGCGACGGGATCTGGGCCGCTGGGGACTGCGCAGCCGTCCCCGATGTCCGCACCGGCGGGACCGCGCCGCCCACCGCGCAGCACGCGTTGAGGGAGGGGAGGCACGTAGCCCGGAACATCCTTGCCGCGATCAAAGGGGAGCCTCTCCGAACGTTCTCCTACAGAAGCCTTGGGGTCTTCGTTCCGCTCGGCAGGTTCTCCGCGGCCGCGGACGTGGCAGGGCTCAAGATAGAGGGCCTCATGGCCTGGTTTCTGTACCGTACCTACTACCTCTTGCAGCTGCCGCGGCTCGAGCGCAAGCTAAGGGTTGTGAGCGACTGGACGCTTGAGCTGCTGTTCCACCGGGATATCGTCCGGCTCGACATCGCCAGAAGCCAAGGCGTGTCCAGGGCGCACTATGACGCGGGAGAGACGGTGTTCCGAGAGGGTGGGCCCGCCCGAAATCTCTACATTGTGCTCGAGGGACGCGTCCAGATCGTGTCCCTAACAGACGGCGTGGAGACTAAGGTAGCAGAGCTTGGCCCCGGAGACTTCTTCGGCGAGAGGTCGCTGCTCCGAGGTGGCCGCCACTCGGCCTCGGCCAGGGCATCGACCGCTGTCGAGCTGATGGTGATGAGCGGGACAGACTTCACTGCCCTCGCCGGCGCCTCGACGCAGTTCGATCAGCTCCTCAAGGGCGTCATGGGACAGAGGTTCGGCAGCCCTGAGCAGTCCGACGATTCCGGTCCGTCCTCAGCTCCTGACAGGGGTCAATGAGTTCCCGGCCAGCTTGCGACGTCAAATCGGCAGCCCTCGACTCTGAGGTTGCGGCTGGGGCGCTCGACGGCGCGAAGATGGCGTTCGCCGAACCGTCCTCGAACGGGCCTTCGACGACCGGGTCCCGACCCGGCTACTCTTCCGGCTCCAGCAGCACCTCGTAGCCGATGCGCACCGCAGGCCCACCGAACTTGGTCATCACCACACGAAGCTGCATCTCGCTTCCGGGCACCACGTCCGACGGGATGATCGCGGTCCACTCGCGGGCGGTCCCGCCCACCGCCGAATGCGGTCAGCCAGGCTTGTAGCGGTCCGGAGCCTCGTTCAGCGACCCCGAGTCGCTCAGGAAGAACGACTGCTCGCCGGAAGCCAGCTGCAAGACCAGACGGTGCTCGAACACGCCCCCTGGCGGCACGCCGGGGCGGCCGTCGAAGTCCGACCAGTCGACGGTGGCGCATCCTGACAGGGGATGTTCCCTGGCGCACCTCTGCTCCGGCCTTCCCAGGTCGCGTAACGTCAGCACCAGGCAGCGGCCCGCCGGGGCAGTGAGGTCCTCCGGAATCGTCTGGGAATCCGTCAGCACCTCGTGGAATCCAGGGGCGCCGAAGGACGTTGCCGCCGCGAGCGAGAGCTCTCCGGACGCGAGCTTCGTGACCTTTGCCTCGACTGAGACCGGAGCCTCTGACTGGGGTGGCAACGCGACGACGGCGGTCGGTCCCGGCGCAGCGCTGGCCGCGACCGGCTGAGGCTGGATGGCACGGTCGGCGGTGGACGGCGCGGGCGCCGCGTCCGACTGCGAGCAGCCCGCGGCCACGGCCAGCAGCGTCGCCAGGGCGAGAGCCAGAGCGGTGCGGCTCGGGTATCTTTTCCAGTTGGAGGTGCCCGTCTTCCGTGTCAAGGCGTGCAGCTCGGCGGTTGAAATCCGCAAATTACATGCGACAAGCGCGTCAAAGGGTCGAGCCCCGCTTTCGGAACATCCTGAGCCGGGGGCGTCCTGTATGACAAATGTCTTTTCGAGCCGGGTCGAGAAATCTAAGGCCCACTTGAGCAGAGAGCGGTCGTCCCTTCGCCAAGAAGGTATCCTCGCCGGCGCTGTCATCCCGAGCCTCCTGCTATCTACCCACTCCGAATTCTAACCAAAACGAACTTTCAGAGATGCTTTTCGTGGGTGTCGCGGATGATACCAGCGATAACCAGGTGCGTCAAACCTCATCAGTGCCAATCTACTTGAGTATTCGCACTAGTCCTCCGCCGCGGCCACAGCCTCCGCGGCCAGTGCCCCTGTGCGTGTCTCGTTGTGACACATCTGTCCGGACGGAGACCAATGACGACACCGCCATGGGGCATGAGACTTCTTCACACCCCACAACCCACGGCCGTCGGCAGACCTGGGATAGTGCGCATCGATGCCGATTAGGGTATCCTACGCCGATGAAATCTCATCATGAGGAGAGGCGCGATATGTACGAGACCCAGATGTATGAGGGTTTGCTCGCAGATACCATTACCGTCAACGGCAACGATGGGGATCCCATACATACCTACTTTGCCAGGCCGCTGGGCGGCGGCCCGTTTCCAGGCGTCGTTCTAATACATCACCTGCCGGGGTGGGACGAATGGTACCGGGAGGCGACCCGCAAGTTCGCGCATCACGGCTACCTGGCCGTCAGCCCCGATCTCTACTGCCGCGAAGGTCACGGAAGCCCGGACGACGCTGCGGCGAACGCGCGCGGCCTCGGCGGAGTCTCCGACGACCAGGTCGTGGGCGATGTCGCCGGGGCGATGCGTTACCTGAAGTCGCTCCCCTCCAGCAACGGCAAGGTCGGCGTCTTTGGGACCTGCTCCGGCGGCCGGCACACATTTCTCGCGGCCTGCCGCGCCGAAGGGTTCGACGCCGCCGTAGAGTGCTGGGGTGGCCGCGTCGTGATGTCGGCCGGCGATCTCACACCCAAGCAGCCCGTCGCGCCCATCGACTACACGAAAGACCTCTCGTGCCCGCTCCTCGGGCTCTTCGGCGAGGAGGACCAGAGCCCTCCGCCCGAGCAGGTCGCCACCCACGAGCAGGAGCTGAAGAATCACGGGAAGGACTACGAGTTCCACACGTATCCCAACGCCGGCCACGGCTTCTTCTACTACGACCGGCCCGCGTATCGCCAGGAGCAGGCCGTCGACGGCTGGAACAAGATTTGGGACTTCCTCGGGAGGCACCTCAGCGCGTAGAGGAAGGGGATATATTCCCGCCCCTTGTGACCGCCGCAAAGATGATTGAATATGCCAGGTCGCTGTCACCCCGAGCCCTTCGACAGGCTCAAGGCAGGCTCCGCCGAGGGGTCTAAGGCGCTCTGCTCTCAGTCGCCGCCTGGCCGTGTACCCTCGCAACCGCTGTTGCAGCGCCGGCCTGGATACGTCGCCGGCAAAGGGACAATCGGTCTTTGCTCAAGGGGGCCTTAGATTTCTCGACCTGGCTCGAAACGACATTTCCATGACAATGACATTTGTTCATACCAATGAAATAAGCCATGGTATTGTTAGAAGCTCTTAGTGTTAGAGGCTAGTGCGCCAGGCCCGTGACGATCACTTTCATATCGAAACCCCACTAGCTGCCTTGCCCAATCGCCGAGTAACAAGGAGGAGATGGTGGAAAGCCTGAGCTCGATGGGCGCGTCGGTCGGTGCGCTGCTGAAGCAGCACGAGCAGACAGTCGCGGTGGCCGAATCGTCTGCCGCCGGACTCATCTCGGCGGCGCTGGTAGCCATTCCCGGAGCATCGGCCTACTACCTGGGAGGCACGGTGATCTATACTCGCGTGTCTCAGCGGGAGCTGCTCAGGGTTCCCGATGACGCCATGGCCGATATCCGAGCGAGTACGGAGGCCTACGCCCTGCTGAATGCCCGCAGTGTACGCCAATCGCTTGGGACCACCTGGGGGTTGAGCGAGACCGGCGCCAGCGGTCCAACGGGAAATCGCTACGGCGACGCCGCGGGTCACGCGTGCATCGCCGTCGCCGGGCCCGTCGAGCGCGTCCTCACCGTCGAGACCGGCGACTCCGACCGCGAGGCCAATATGTGGACATTCACCAGGGCGGCCCTCGATCTGCTCGAGCAGTGCATCGCGGAGTCACGCTGAACGATACAGGCCGTTCGCCGGGCCACGGCGCGTCCGGTGAGCTACGAAAGAATCCCATGGGACCGAAAAGGAGACTAAGATGGAAAAGCGATTGCTTGGCCGCACCGGCCATCACAGCACCGTGGTTACCTTTGGCACCGCGGCCTTGGGGCGCGTCACGCAAGACGTCGCCGATGTGGCGGTGGAGCATATCCTGGACCACGGCGTGAATCATATCGACATCGCCCCTACCTACGGCCAGGCGATGGAGCGCATGGCGCCGTGGATGCCGAAGATTCGGGACCAGGTCTTTCTGGGCGCCAAGACGAGAGAGCGAGCAAAGGAGCAGGCCTGGGAGAACATCCGCAGCGCCATGAGCCGCCTGGGGGTGGAGTCCTTTGAGCTGTTTCAGCTTCACTCGGTTGGCGATATGGAGAGCCTCGACCAGGTGACCGGCAACGGCGGTGCCCTCGAAGCCCTGGTCGAGATGCGCGAGCGGGGCCTCACCAGGTGGATAGGCATCACGGGTCATGGCCCCGATGTCCCGCGAGTCCAGCTCGAGGCGCTGGACCGGTTTGACTTCGATACCATCATGTTCCCAGTCAGCGCATCCATGTTTCGCAGCCGGGAGTACCGGGAGGACGCCATGGAGCTTCTCGAGAAGGCGGCTTCACGGAACGTGGGTGTGCAAACGATCAAGATGATCGCTCGCGGCGGCTGGGGCGAACGCGATCGGGAGTGCACCACCTGGTACGACCCGCATCGAGAGCAGGAGGACATCGACAAGGCGCTCTGGTGGGTCCTCTCCAACCCCATGCATACGGCGCCAAGCGCCGGCGACGTCACGCTCTTGCCCAAGGTGTTGGACGCGGCGGAACGCTTCAGCCGGCTGGACGACGAAGAGATGGCCCGGGTCGTGTCGAGCCACAGTCCCCCACTGCCCGAGCCGGCCCTGGCAATACTGCCGGCCTGACGGCCACCCGACCCCCGGCCAGGTACGCCCGAGGGACCAGCGCCGCCGGCTTGACTTCAGGCCGGGTGTAAGGGCCCGCCCTGGCCAGACCATCTTCGATCACGGCTGCTCTCCGGTGCTTGAGCGCCCGCTCACCTGAGGAGGCAGGGCTCCCCTTCGACGATCTGAGCTCCCGCGGCGCCTGAGCCGGCACGGTACATTTCGCCGTTCCGTGGCGGGCCACAGACCTCCACACGGCTGGCTACTTCCTGGAAACCCGCCCGCGGAGGTCACATCTTGTCACAATACATCTCCCGTATGTTCACCGCCTTGTCATCAGAGTGTTCACACTCTTGTGCTACAAGTGTTACATCGGGCATTTGTCCCACATGTCGGCCACACCCACATGTCGACCAAGTAAGAGATGTGGACATATCACGGGGAAGGAGAGGACCAATGGTTGAAGTTGATGGAGCGAGGACACAGAACGGGCCAATGGTAGTTGAGCAGTCTCAAGCCGGCCAGACGCGGCAGGAATCCTGGGAGCGGGCCCCCGCGCGGATTACCGTAATAGGTGTCGGCGGCGGCGGGTGCAACTGTGTTCGGCGCATGCTGGAACACGACGTTCGCGGCGTCAAGTACGTCATGGTTAATACCGACGTCAAGTCGCTGGAGCCGATTGGGCGATTGGCCGAGACTGTCCAGATCGGGCCTCGAGTCACGCGCGGCTGGGGCGCCGGCGGCGACGCCAAGATGGGGGAGCAGGCCGCCGAGGAGTCTTCGAGCCAGCTCAGGAACGCCCTGAAGAATTCCGAGCTCGTCTTCGTGACCTCGGGCATGGGCGGGGGCACAGGGACCGGAGCCGCGCCATACGTAGCCTACCTCGCCAAGGAGATGGGAGCACTGGTGGTCGGCGTCGTTACGACTCCCTTCAGCTTCGAGGGGAGCCGGCGGATAAAGGATGCCATCGCCGGCGTGGGACGCCTACGCCCGTACGTGGACAATCTTATCGTCATCCACAACGACCGGCTGCTTCAGTTTGTCAATCACGACGCGAGGATGATCGAGGCCTTCAAGACGGCCGATGAGGTTGTCACTCAAGGGATATTGAGCGTCTCGGAGCTCATCAACGTCCCTGGCGAGATCAACGTCGACTTTGCCGACGTCCGCAGCATCATGGACCACCCCGGCGGGGCCCTCATGGCCATCGGGACCGGCCATGGTCGCACAGGGGCGGTCGATGCGGCCAAACAGGCCATCGCCAACCCCCTGCTCAACATCTCGATCAAGGGTGCCCGCGGCGTCCTGTTCTCGGTCAAGGGCGGCGAGCAGCTTACGCTCGGGGCCGTCAACGCGGCGGGCGAGCTCATCGGCAGGTCCGTCAGGAAGGACGCCACCATCTTCTTCGGGATGTCGGTGGACAATACGCTTGAGGACTCCGTCAAGATGACCCTGATCGCCACGGGGCTCGAGGCGCAAGGCTCGAAGCCCAGCCTGCGCGAGCGCCTCCGCGGCTTCGTGCCATCGTCGAAGTCCGAAGATGAGGATAGCTTCCACGGCATCTAGCTTCGGAAGACCCGCAGTCTGGTCCGGCACGGAGACGGTGTTCACTCCGCTGCCTTCAGTGTGTAGGCCGGACTCTGCGATTCGGTGACAAACACAACCCAGGCCGGGCCTGGCCCCGCTTCAGGGCAAAGGGGGCAGCGCCACTCACACAGGCCCGGCCGCCACCAGTGTCCGGCCGATGCCTGCTGCGGCGGCCCCCGCCTCTTGGGCCACTGGGGAACGCAGGGCGCGGCCCACCATTTGAAGTGCTATGAGTACAAGATCTGACCGCGAAGCCAAGTCCATCCGGATGAAGGAAACGATTTATCACCAGGCGAGAGTGGCGGCGGTGGTAGCGCGAAAGAGTCTGGGACAGTGGATAGAGGAGGCGGTGCTGGACAAGCTCCGAAAGGAGAACGTTCAGCAGCCCGCAAAGCCCAACGGGCGGAGCTGAGGAGATGACGGACGGGTCGGCGGGGCTCGGGGGCAGCGAGCAAGCTCGTCGAGGTCGCAAGCGCGGTGCGGTAGCTGCGATGCTGGTCTGGCTGTTACTGGCTACAGCCTGCGGCTCGCAGGCGACCGCCGATACCACAAGCCATGCGCTGGCCTTTGAGCACGCCTCGCGAGGCGCCCTTCACCTCTTCGGCTTCGGCACGACCGGCGTCGTGATCCCGAACGGAACCCGCCACCTGACCAAAGAGCAATGCTCTACGGGCTTTGGCGAGCTAGATGAGGCTATCCAACTCGAGCCCAGACTGGAATTCGCATACACCAGCCGCGCCTCAGCCTACCTCGCGCTTGGAGAGCACGTCCGCGCCGTCGAGGACCTCACGACGGTCATTGAGCTCCAGCCTCAGGAAGCTTGGCTCCAGGCGACCTATCTCCAAAGGGCGCTGGTCCACTCGCTGATGGGCTTGACCGATCGCGCGACACACGACTGGGCAGTCCAGGCGAGGCTGGGCCCTGGCCCAGGCTCTCTCGATGAGTACGTCCGCCTTCGAGCAGAGCTCCCGCCCGCGTTCGATTGCGCGGCGGCGGCTACGCTGGCTACTGTGAGCTGAAGAAAAATGGGGGAGTGCAGAGGGGCTAGGCCCCTGGCCGGGAGTCTGAGGGTCTCCCTCAGAACAAATTTCTTCCTTTTCCTCACTCGAAACGGCGCCAGAGAGCCTGCCCTGGGCATCGTCGAATGGGATGGTCGAAAGAGTTTTTCAGCGCCCTACCCAGAGCTGAAATAAGCGATAGGCGGGCCGCGCACGATTGTCAGGTCCTGCGAATTGCCCGCGAATTGGAGGGTTGGAATGGGTTCGACACGGATACAGCTAATTGCCATCTCCTTACTGGCCTCCGCCAACGTGTGGCTCGCCTGGTGGGACGTCAGACTGCTGACCTACTCGCAGACCGTTAGCAAAGCCATACCGGGCGCCAGCTCATACAGCGGCCTTGACCCGATACTCGAGGTGCCGGCGGCCTTTGTCTTAGTCTTCGGATGCTACCTGCTCGGATACCGGTCCACCTACGCCCTGTGGAAACGAAGGCACTCCCACTACCGCGACGATCTGATGACGAACGCGCTGACAATAAACGTGGTGATCTTACTAGTGATGTCGACCGTCGGGATCGTCGAGTGGCTCGCGCTCTACGGGGGCATCCCCACCGACCTGATTGCGGTCGTCGCCCTGGGCGTCGCCGCCGCGATGGTGTCGGTTTATGCGGAGAAGAGGCCGCGCTGGCCAACTCCGTTGCGGTACCTTGGCCTCCATGCGACCCAGTCCACACGCCGGTCGAAAGGCTGGTAGCGCAAGGCAATCACCTTCCGCACGCTGCCGCTCGCAAGAGGACCTGGCATTCGATACGCACCCCAGCGCGAGCATTAGCCGGGGCCTGCTACCGGCCGGGCTAGGCGATCGCCGCGACGCCCGCCCGAGCGCAGTCCTCATCCTGCTGGGCCGTTCCTCCGCCGACGCCGCATGCGCCGTCCACGACGCCGTTGCGAATGATGGGGACGGCCCCCTGGCTCGGGATCATGTGGCCGCCCTCGGCGGCGGTGACTCCTCTCATGATAGGTGAATCCGCCCGCTCCGCCATCTCGCCGCTGGGCCTCCCGAAGGCCGCCGACACGACGGCCTTGCCCTGGCTCCCATAGACGCCGGCCCATATCGCGCCGTCCATGCGGCTGAACGCCATCAGCCGCCCGCCCTCGTCGCACACGGCGACGCTGATCTTGATGTTGAGCTCCTGAGCTTTGGACAGGGCCTGCTGAGCTACACGGTTCGCGTCCGCGAGTGTTAGTGCCATCGTAGCCTCTCTTTCTCCGTTTGCTCCATTTGGTTCATCCGGGCGAATCGTAACGCGTCGAGCGACGGCTTGACGTTTACAGCGCCTGCCAGTAACGTTTGCCCTCCCAGCGAATCAGACGTCCCCATCCGGGCCGCGTCATGTGGCTGCCCATGACGACCATCCCACCCTCCTCCGCCTGGTCCAGCAGCCTGTGTCTGGCTTCCCGCGCCTGCGCGGCGTCGAAGTCGGGCGCATACGGCCAGTCCGGCTCCGATACGTGCGCAGGACCGCCCACCAGGTCGCCGACGATGACGGCCCGCTGGCCGCCCGAAGATATGAGCAGGCCCATGTGGCCGGGGGTATGCCCCGGGGCGTGGATTGCGGTGAGCCCTGGAGCTACCTGGTGGTCGCCCTCGATCAGGTCCAGGACGCCAAGGTCGTCCAGCGGCAGGTAGTTGCGCTCAGCCGCCTCGCGACGTCCGGAATCGAGAAACTGAGGCTGGGTAAACCTTTCCCAATCTGCTCTGTGGACGAGATAGCGCGCTTTCGGAAACGTCGGCGACCACTCGCCGCCGGCGTCTTTGGTCAGGTTCCAGCCCACGTGGTCGCCGTGCAGGTGCGTTAGGAACACAGTGTCGATATCTTCGGGACGGACCCCTTTCGCTCTTAGGTCGTCGAGCAGCTCGGCGGGTCCGGGCCGCGCCTCTGGGGACATCGGCCAAAGCGTGGGCCACAGCGAGATAGGCCCAAGGCCGGTGTCGACAAGGACCGTTCGCTCGCCGGTGCGCACCAGGAACGACCCCAGGTTGATCAAGAACCCGCTGGCGTCAAACGCCTCCGGAAACCTGCTCCGATACGGGGTCCAGACCTCCTCGGGAGTCTCGGGGAACAGGCGCTGGGTCGGCAGAGGCACGCGCCCATCGGACAGGGCCACGACATCGATGGCCCCAATCTTCACCACGCGACCTTCATCGGCTGTGCTCATGGCTGCTCCGATTGTCGAGGGCAGCCGACTGGGGTCGCGGCGGAAGACCTCGAGTAGACTTCCTCGAGCGGTGGGTGTGAGTGTACGAGTGCTTGGGGGGAGCGTCAAGATTCCGCGCCTTGGGCTTCCCGAGCCGCCGGGCCGGCTGAGGGCTCCGCGGCGCTATCTACTGTGCCAGCCGAACGGCCTTAACGACGGTGCTGCCCGAACCATGTGCGTTATGACATTCATCTGTAGAGCGCTCATGTGTGCTGTGATCGTCTTCGGAGTCATGCGCGTGGGCTGCATGTCCTCCACCGTCGCGTCCCACAACTAAGGCCTGCTCGATTTTCAGACCACGGAGCTCAGACGCGACTCCGTCGGGAGTCGTCAGGCTCAACATGTCCTGGTCTGTCCACCCTGAAGGCGGGTTAGACTTGTCGTGGCCAACGAACAACAGCGTGCCTCCGGGCGTGAGGGCGCCAGCCGCTATGGATAACATCTTCGCACGCTGGTCGGGGGGCAACTGTATATAGAAAGAAGTGATCAAATCGTACTGGTCATCAGGCCGGAAGGTTGTGGCTTCTGCGACGACAAATTCCACCTGTACGCCTCGTCTGGTCGCCAGCCGCTTGCCTTTTTCGATGGCGGCATCGGCGAAATCTGTTGCTGTCACTTGCCAGCCCTGCTCCGCCAGCCATACCGCGTTGCCGCCCGCACCGCAGCCGATATCCAGGGCGCGCCCCGGGGTTCGGCCCTCCATCTCGGCTACGAGCAAGTCATCCGCGTCGCGAGTGAAGTCGTCGTGGTCGGCCCACATTTCGTTCCAGAATCGGCGTGTGTCGTGCGTCATGATGTTCACGTCCCATTGGAAATTGCATCGCGCTATGCGGAGCGGAGCGCGACCTGCTACCTCACTCCGAATCAGCCGAAGGGCACACCCTGGGCCCATCACAAGAGAAAGCGAAGCCATTGTAGCCCATAGCCGCAGCCATCGTCAGGGCGCCAATGCAGAAGCTCTACTTCAGGAACTGCGGGCCGTGACTACCCGCGTCGGCGCCGTTGCCGCCGCGGCCTCTTGCGAACCGTCCGTCGAGAGGCCTAGAATTAGGACGCCAGAATGACTCCATTTGCCTGACTCAACGACAGCCCGATCATTACTCGGGCGACCTCCCCCCGTGGGCGAACTCGTGCGAGCGCGATCGCGAGGTGGCCCGTGGAGGAAGTCGTTGAGGCCAGTCGTCCTGGGCGCTCGCCGCTCGTCCGCCTTGCTTGCGCTGACCACGACGCTCAGGGCCAGAGCCTAGAGGTGTTCTGGGACGATCCGTCTACGACGCACCGTTGCTCTGACCAAAACGAGTTGATCTGAGATATTTCGGCCAGGAGTATTTGATGCCAATTGCCCTTTTGTGGCTCCAGCTAGCCGGAGTCACAATTATGATCCTCACAGCTTCCCACTTTCTGGCGAAATCCGCGGATATCATCTCATTCAAGACCGGCCTGGGCCAGTCGCTCATTGGAGTTGGGCTGCTCGCGACCGTGACATCGCTTCCCGAATTAGTCACCGGCGTCAGCTCAGTGACATTCGTTGGCGCTCCTGACCTCGCTGCGGGCGACGCATTCGGAAGCAATCTATTCAATCTCGTGATCATCGGCCTGCTGGATATCTTTTGGCGAAATGGCCCCATTTTGACGGCGGTCAGCACGACAACCATCCTAGTGGGCGCTCTGGGAATCGGGCTCATCGCCATAGCCGCAAGCGCGCTCGTGATTCATAGCATGACCACAACTACCTCGACGTGGCCCATAAGCCCGGTCTCGATCGTATTAGTTTTAGCGTTCGCGGGCGCAATGTTCATGATCTACCGATTTGAGCGGGCGCAAGGCGACGTCGAGATCGAGGCGAACAGCGAGTACGCTGAGGCTAGCGTAACGGCTACGACGGTGATGTTTCTGGTGTCGGTGGGTGTTATCGTAGGCTCCGCGGTTTGGCTGGCGCAAACCGGGGATACCATAGCGGAGGAGATGGGTTGGGAAGCAAGCTTCGTTGGCACTCAATTTCTGGCCCTTAGCACTTCGTTACCGGAGTTAGCCACCGCGGTCGCCGCAATACGATTAAATGCTCCAACTCTTGCAATATCCAACCTGCTCGGAAGCAACCTGTTCAATATGGGCTTCGTCCTGTTTATTGACGACGCGGCATTCACGGACGGCGTTTTATGGAGTAACGTTTCCCCGATTCATACACTCACCTCAATCGTCGCGGTCATTATGACGGTGGTGGTGATCATCGCGCTTTTTAACCGATCTCGAACCAGGCCCAACAGATTCTGGACGTTCGAGGCAGTCACGCTGATCGGACTGTACGTGTTGGCAAGCATATTGGTGTTCCAGCTGGGTTAAGAGTTGTTGTGATACACCCATAGTTGACTCAATCAACTCTGCCGGACTGGAGTGTCTAGGCTCCACTGGGCTCTGGCGTACCTGACCTCTAGATCGTCCGGAGCCACGGACATGGCCGCAGCCCTTTGCACCCCTTCGCCTAACCCGTGCTGGCAATCCTTCACGGGACCCTCACGCGCGATCCCCAGCCCCCGCGCGACAGTCAGGACGCTTCGAGATGACGCCGTGCGTATGCCGTGAGCAAATGCACGCTAGAAGCGTCGGAGGGGTATGCCGAATGACGTAGCATGAGTCGGTCATTCGGATGATTGATGCCGCAATCAGGCCAGAGTGACCATTTGACACCTGTCCAGGGCGGGGAATACAATGCCCTTATCGTGCATCCCCGGCCTCGGGGTTCTGGTATGCACATGCTCCCGCCCGCTTCGGAGACAGGGCGCCTCGCAGCGGATTCGTATTCGTGCCGAGGCGATCTTTGCACCGGCGGCGGGTGCAGCAGCACCGGCACAGCCTTTGGGGGGTTAGGCGCTGAGCCGAAAGATGAATAGGACGACAGTATCGTTTGGGGGTCGATTAGAAGCCGCTTACCATACACACACGGTAAGCTGCACCTGCCGTCCTGCGCGCAGCCTAGCGCACAGGCGGAAAGGGGCGCAAGGTGCCTCTCGGCGATCTTGCGCACTTCTGCATCACCATCCGGGGGTCTGAGTAGGATCTCGCCGCGGCGGGGCATTTCAGACAACATCTCCGGAAGGTTCTCCGTAGGATGTCCCCCTGACTGCTCGATCGTCTCGTGAACGATTCAGCCCTTTCCATGCGTCGGGCACAGCTCTCGATGTCAGAGGGCAGATCGATGGGGGTCGGACAATGCGCATAGCGGTGATATCTCCACTAGACATCCGGGTCCCGCCGCTGGGCTACGGTGGGACCGAGCTGGTCGTTGGCCTGTTGACTGACGGGCTCGTGCGCAGAGGGCACGACGTGACTCTCTTCGCCAGCGGCGACTCGATAACAGAGGCCCAGTTGTCGTCGGTGTGTCCGCGTTTCCTGCGCGGCGCCGGCCGGAATACACAAGTCCTCAACCTGCTCAACGTCCTCACCTGCGTCCAAGCCTCCGCGGGCTTCGACCTGGTCCACAACCACACCGCCCTCGAGGGAATGGCGCTGGCCGAGTTTTTTGACGCGCCGGTCCTCACTACGCTGCACGGAAACCTGGACCCAGACATGCGTGTTCTCTTCGCACGCTACCGGGGATGGTTCAACACCATAAGCGCCTCGGCAAAAGCGGAGCTTCCTGAGAAGGACCGTTTCTCGGGAGTCATATACAACGCGATAGATGTCTTCAGCTATCCCTTCAACGGTCGCCGCCGGGCGGACTCTTACCTGCTGTTCCTCAGCCGTATAAGCGCGGAAAAAGGGACTCACCTCGCCATCGAAACAGCCCTGAGACTGGGTGCTCCGCTCGTCCTGGCGGGCAACGTCGACGAGGTGGACCGAGAGTACTTCGACAGCCAGGTTCTTCCGCTTGTGGACGGCGATCGAGTCCGCTACATCGGCGAAGTAGACTACTTCCAAAAACGGGAGCTCATGTCGCGGGCGCGCTGCCTGCTGGCACCAATTACATGGGAAGAGCCCTTCGGACTGTTCATGGTCGAGGCGATGGCGTGCGGAACTCCCGTCGTCGCCTTCAAGAGAGGGTCTGCGGCCGAGGTCATAGTCCACGGCCGGACCGGCTTGGTCGTCGACACTCTCGACGAGATGGTCGAGGCCGCAAGCAAGGTCGGTGCGATCATCGACCCGCGCGCATGTCGGGAGCATGTCGAAGAGCGCTTCGATGTGCCGCGCATGGTGGACGATTACCTTGACGCCTATCGAAAAATCCTGTCGCCGGGTGAGTTTACGAAAGGCGTGCACGTCGCTGCCGCTCCCAGAGCGCCGCTGAGTGAGCGCCGGTGAGTCAGCCGGTGAGTCAGATGGAGGTGCCCCTGTGATCCAAATCAATCAGGTACGGAATTTAGAGGCCGCGCGCGATATTAAGGAGCGCCTGGCAGAACGAGGGCTCCTCGACTGCGTCGAACTCGCGGTACGGGTCCGCGAGCGCGTGGCTGTCCTGGAGGGCTCCGTTCCCAATGTGATGCACAAGCGAACGATTGAAGAGGTCGCTCTGACGGCGTGTGGTGTCAGTGAAGTCGTCAACAGGCTCAGGGTTGCCCCTATGGTCGCGGTCGACGATGTCACGCTTAGGATGCGGCTTCGCACAGCCCTCGCGAAGAGCACGATTATCGACGAGACGCAGTTCTCCGTCGAGGTAACCATCGGCTGCGTACACCTGCGTGGCCTGGCCCGAACGGCCGCTGAGAGGTGCGCCGTAGAGAACGAGGTATGGGCAGCCGCCGGTGTGAGGGGAGTGACCAACGAGATCCAGGTCCTCATCGAAGAGGGCCCGAGACGGCGTGACGTCCCTGAAGAAATCGCCCGGGCGGTAGCGCAGGACCTGGGCTTGAATCCAGCGGCGATTGGAGTTGTTTTCGACCGGGGTACGGTTCGGCTGCACGGCGAGGTAGCCCATGAGCATCACAGAGTCGCCGTCGAGGAGATGGCGCATTGGATGCCATCGGTCACAGACGTCGTGAACGAGCTGCGGGTGGTCCCACCGCTGCCCCTCGCGCCAGACGCCGACCTCGCCCAGGGGTCGTCCACTGGACTCTTGCAGAATCAGAAGAGCGTTTCTGAGCCTCATGTGGGCGGTTGAGCGCGGCCAGGAGCCATGCGATTAGAAGCTAACGGTCACGGGCAAAGCATCCGGCTCCCCGAGCGAGACGAACTCTTCTCGCAAGGCGAGGCCGTAACTGTCGCAGACATTAGGGACGCCATCGTCATCAAAGAGGGCGGCCTCTTCATGATGGCGAACGCCGAGGGCAACCTGCCCCCGGGCGAAGACCAGGGGTACGGACTATACAAGGGCGACACGCGATACCTATCCGTCTACGACCTGTCTTTCGGCGACGTCAGACCTACCGTACTCCTCTCGACGGCGGAGCTGGGGTTCTCGTCTGAACACCACCTTACCAATCCTCCGATGACCGTCGCCTCCGGGCGCGAGATTCCCAAAGAGACGCTAGAGATCATGCGGCGTCGCGTCATCGACAAGTCGTTGCACGAGACGGTTCAGATCACGAATTTCAACGTCTTCCCGGTCACGGTCCACCTTCGCCTGGAGTTCGCTGCCGACTTTTTGGACATCTTCGAGTTCAGGGGAGAGAAGCGTCCGCGGAGAGGGAACCTACTGCCGCCTCTCGTCGACGAAACGCGGGTCCTCTTCTCCTACGAGGGTTTGGACGGCGTGCTGAGGAAGACGGCATTCAGGTTTTCGCAGCGCCCGGAGAATGTCTCGGAGCATGGCGCCCTCTTCGCCATCACCCTTGGCCACCGCGAAAGCCAGAGCTTGAGCTTCACGGTAGCCGTCGACGACGATCCCGCCGACGAGCCGATTGACGAAGCCTTCGAGAGCCTGGATCAAGCCCATCGGAACTGGCTCGCCTCCTGCACACAGGTCTCCACGGACAACGAGTTCTTCAACGCCATACTGCAGAGGTCTTTGGACGATATCCGGCTTCTGTCGGTGGCTGGAGAGGATGGCGACTTCATCGCGGCCGGAACCCCGTGGTTCAGCAGCCTCTTTGGCAGGGACAGCCTCATCACGTCTTTTCAGATGCTGGCGTTCAACCCCGAGATAGCCAGAGATTCGCTTCGTGTCCTGGCCCGCTTGCAGGGGAGCAAGGTCGACGATTGGCGCGACGAGGAGCCGGGTAAGATCCTCCACGAGCGCAGGGTGGGTGAGATGGCCGCGCTGGGCGAGATACCAATGTCGCCCTACTACGGCTCCGTCGACGCCACTCCCCTATTCCTGATGCTGGCGGCGGAGTATCTGTCGTGGACCGGCGACTTGGAGCTCGTAAGGGAGCTCGAGCCCAATCTTATGATGGCGCTGGACTGGATCGAGAATCGCGTTGGATGGGGCGGAGGTCGCTACCTCACCTACGCCAAGCGCTCGACAAAGGGTCTCCAGAATCAGGGCTGGAAGGACTCTCGCGACGGTATCGTCAACGGGGACGGAACACTGGCGAGAGCGCCCATCGCTCTGGCGGAGGTGCAGGGTTACGTTTACGCAGCCTATCTAGGCCTGGCTCGGATTCAGGCATTGCTGGGAAATGGCGAGCTCGGGACACAGTTGCGCCGCAAAGCGGCAGCGCTGAAAGAAGCCTTCAACGCGGACTATTGGGTCCAGGAGGAGGGCTACTTCGCAATGGCGTTGGGAGCCGACGGGGAACAAGCCTCCGCCATCTCGTCGAACCCGGGCCAGTGCCTCTGGACCGGAATCGTCGATGGAAAGCACGCCGGCAGCGTAGCGACGAGGATGTTCGCCAACGACATGTTCTCCGGATGGGGTATCCGGACCCTGAGCAGCGGCTCGGCCCGCTACAACCCGCTCGGGTATCATCTGGGCAGCATCTGGCCGCACGACAACTCGCTGATCGGCATGGGCCTCAAACGCCACGGATTCGAACAGGAGCTCGAGGAGCTGGCAACGGCGATGTACGACTCCAGCCGAGCGTTCGACTACTACCGCCTTCCGGAGCTGTTCTCGGGGGCGCCGAGGACGGCGCATGGAGTGCCGGTGCGCTACCCTGTCGCCTGCCGGCCTCAGGCCTGGGCGGCGGGTACGATTCCACTCCTGTTGCAGGCCATATTGGGGCTGGTGCCTGATGCGACCAAAAACGAGCTCAGAATAGTTCGGCCGCGGCTGCCGCACTGGCTTGGCGAGGTAGAGATTCGAGGCCTTCGAGTGGGCGATAGCACCGTGGACCTGGCCTACTCCCGTCGTGGCGGCCGGACCAGGGTGTCGGTGATCGCGGACCGCGGCGTCAAGGTGGTGCGAGCTCGAAACTGGCCCAAGTGACTATCTCAAGACCCCGCCCGGGAGTCCAGAGGGGCTGAGCCCCCTGGCACGGGGTCTGGGGAGCCTGCCCTGAGCCTGTCGAAAGCTGCTGCACTCTTTGGGTTGGAACCATATCGGTTTTCACCGGGCTTGCTGTCCTGCACCAAAAAGACAAAAAGGACTACAATGCCGATGAGCGGAATCAGGCCGATAAGCCACCACCAACCGCTGCGGTCAGTGTCATGAAGCCGCCGCACCAACACGCCTATGTGTGGAATCAGGACGGCCATTGTGTAGATGCCACTCAACAGGCCAATACCGGCCTCGGCGCTGAAAGTGCCGATCACGGCGTCGATGACTAAAAGAACCCATCCGATGATGGAGCTGAACAAGAAAAAGTACCAATACTCTTTCCGCCTAGCTCTCCCGTTAAATACCGCGTACTTCTTCAGGACTTCGAGATACCAGTTCATGTCTTTCTCCTAAGTTCTGTTACTTAGGTCTGCCACAGGATGCCCACCGCTGAGCCGTGGCTAACTGCGATAGTTCTCAGCTTACCCACCCGATCTGCAGGTCACAGTCGTCCCAGCGATCGCAAAGGTCCAAAGGGCTCTCTCAAAGAGCCTGATACGTTTGAACTCTAGTCGCAATGCGGTTGTACGTGATTTTCCTCTCGCGCCGCGACGCCTCAACATCAATCTCGTAAAGGCCCTTGAAATGGTACATTGCGTCTTCCAACCTGGGAAAGACTATTCGCCGATGTTGGTCGTGTTGGGCTAGAGGCTTTATGACTACATGTTGAAGCGACGAGGCGTTCTCTATAGGCCGTCGTTGTAGTTGGCTGGGTTGTTCATCGTGCTTCCTCCATGTACTGCCGCATCAGTGCAGCTCCTTCGCGCAGTGCAGCTTCCCACATCTGCTGTATCTGCTCAGGGTTCTCACGTATCACAGTATTGATCATCTCTGCTGTCAGCTGAGGCTCTGATTCGCGCTGCATCTGCTGTATGAGCAGCATTGCTAGCACTATCAGCAACAACAGTGTCGTAGTCAGCTTCATCGCTGCAGCGCCTTTTCTGTGCTCATCTCAGGGGCCTCCTGCTTTTGTAGGAGGAGGGTTTTTGGAGGTTTAGTAGCCTGGCATACGTTTTTACTGGAGAGAATTGCTAACCGCTGGCTAAGCAGAGGAAGGAGCATACCTGATGTCTGCTGAGGCTCCTATGAGTTCAACCACTTTCTTGACGGCATCAAAAACGTTGCCGAGACCCCATTGAGTCGTGAGCGCATAAGTTCTTCCGTGGAAAACGATCAGCTCTTGCTCTGCTGTGAAGTATCGAGCGCCATCGAACTTCTTCCCTTGCGTTTCCATTCCTTTGCTGGCGGCCTCGATAAACTGGATTCTGCCTAATTCTCTATCAAACGAAACCCACAGATACTTCAATCCGGTCGCATCTTCGATGGATTCAGGTGAATAATCTCTCTTTATGGCTTCATGAACCACCTGAAGTATTAAACGGCGCTTGTACAGCTTCGGAATTGTCTGGTCTCCAATGGTCAGGTCATACCTAGTGAAATCAGCCATTGTCGTGGTCCTCACGTCCGTTAAATCTGAGCCGCCTGCGTTCGTAGCAAACCTCAGACGCACATTTATGCTCCAAGTCGGCTGCAGGCCTTCCAACCAGGGACTCCTATGTCGAGCTGCCCCACGGGCGTGCGACGACGGACTGGGAGTTCTCGAATGCACGCTTCTCGCCGCAGAGGCGGCAAACGCCGTCGCTGGTTGGCCCCGTAGGCGGCTCGATCAGCCAGTAGTGCTGACAAGAATCGGCCTTGCCCTGCGGCTCGACCTGGGCGACGGTCTCGTGAGAGTCGTTATCTCGCATCATCTGCTCCTCGACTATTCGGTTGCCACTCCTGTGGGATGGTATCGCTGAAGTCAGATTGCTCTGCGCCTTCAGGCGGTCGGGCGACCCCTTTGCCGAGCAAGCTCAAGAAGCTCTCGTACGCGGAGAGGAAAACCCCCATACGCTCCTCGACATCTTTGAGCGCGGCGAACTCGTCGTTTGCCCACCGTTTCATTGTAGAGAAGGTCATCTGGAGCTCGTCGACCTTCTCACGGGCCTTACGTTGCGCCTCTTCCTCGATGGCGGCGCCGGCGGCAAAGGCCCGCTCGACTATCTCATCCGCCGAATGCTCGGCGTTGGACCTGATCTCGGTCGCCAGGCTTTTGGCCTCCTCCTCCGAGCGACGCTTGATCTCTCCGGCAATGTGCTCCGCCTCCTCGACCGCTTTTCGAGCCAGCTCGTGCAGCGGCTCAATGTGGCTCGCCTTGTCGATGCTCGACTGGTAGCGGCTCATCAGGGCCTCGACGAACAGTGCCACATCGGTGACATCGAGCCCGTCAGGAACGATTCGGAAATCCTGTCCCCAGAGCTTCTTTGTGGTGTCCGGTTCCATCGGCGTCACGTCGGTCGAGCCGAGGTTCTTCGACCGGTCCCTCGCTCAGCCTTCTCGCGCGGCAGGCGAGACGAGTCGCCAGAGCTTAAAGAGTCGAAGCTCACCCCATAGCCCGGCGAAAGGCGTCGCCCCTCGGCGCTCTTCGGTTTCATCGACCCGCTGGGCTCATGTGGGCTTAGCTAGACTTGCGCCTGGTCCCGCCACCCGAAGCCCCCGAGCGGCTCGTCTTGCGAGGCGACACATCCGGCTGTGGATCAGAGGGCGCGGCGTCGAGGTCAGGCAGAATCGAGCTCGAGATCGTCGAGACGGCCGCCCTCAGCTCGTCGCTGACTCTGGAGGTAAGCTTTCGGACTGTGTACTCCGCTTCGAGCCTGGCCTCTGAAGCGATGTCGGCGGCCTGCTGTTTGGCCGCCTGGAGGATATCTTGCGCCTCTCGATGGGCCTTCCTCGTGATCTGCTGAGCCTGATTCTCGGCTTGAACGGCCACGGCGTTCGCGTTGGTTTCGGCCTCATGTTGAGCAGATTCCAGGACTCTCGCTCCCTGCTCCCGGGCCTTTTCATGCGCCAGCTTGGTGATCCTCTCCGCGTCGGCCTCCGCGTCGCGCGTCGCCTTTTCCTTGATACTTTCGGCGAGTTTATGCGCCTCGAGAATAGTCTTCTCCGCCAGCTGCACCAGTGAAGAATGCCTCTCCACATCAGCTCCATTGCCCTGCGAGCGGGCTATCAGGTCGTTGACGAACGACACGACTTGGCCCTCGGAGAGCCCCTCCGGCACCACCGAGAACTCGGCTCCCCACAGGTGCCTCACATTGTTCCCCGCCATAGACTCTCCTTTCACCATCTGTGACCCAGAGCCCCATCTCATTGCACGCCATGTGACGTCCAGGCCCTTGATACCGACCTAGTACTTAGTGAGCAAGAAAGCGATACGTATTTTTTCCCGACCCGCCCGCCCGTGAGGATTAGGGTTTGGGGGACACCCCCAGACCCCCGCCAGTCCCGACTTGTTGGGACTTGGAACCCGGGGAGCCCGAGGGGCTTGGCCCCTCGGAGCCTTTTCGAGGGTAGGCGGTGGGCTGTATTAAGACCTATGCAACGAAGCACTAGATCGTTCCCCTCACCTTAATACAGGGGGTGCGGTCGGCCCCAGGGAGAAAGGTACTGAACAAGGGGGGTACTTTGGTCATGGAAGATGCCCTCAAATCGCTGGGAGCCCGAGGCCTAACAGCCCCAGGACCCGGATCCCGCCACGCACGTGATGAAAATTGGGGAGCGCCTCTTTGAGATAGGTCCTAAAGGACAAAAGGCCTCTCGATGCGTGGGACGAATTCCTCACGCCGTTTTGATACTTGTGGCTCATGCCCTGCGGCCGACGCCCCCCTAGACTGGACCAGAGATCGGCGGTCAGGTTGAAGATGGGGTGGGGTAGATGAGATCGTTAAGAAGCACGAGCGCCCGTTCGATAGCCATTCTTATACTTATCCTAACCATGGTGCTGGGTCGGACTGCGCCGGCGCCCGCCGCTGCGGCCCTTGTACCGTCGCTCACGGTGCAGTCGGCGCAAGCAAACGTTGGGCAGTCTGTTTCCCTGGCCATCACGCTGAGCGACGCGGCGACGGGGCTGTCAGGTTACGACCTCACCGTTTCGCTGGCCGATCCAACGGTTGCGACCATCGCGAGCACGACCCTCCCCGGGTTCGGTCTCGTGTCGCAACAGGCGCTGTCGGCTTCAAGCGTGCGGCTACGAGCCGCAGACCTGATGCGCCTGATCGAGGTAGGCGTCGGGCAGGCCCTGCTGGCCACGCTGACAGTGGACGGCCTGAAGCCTGGTCAGACCGCGGTTACGATCTCCGTCGCCCGCCTGGATGATGAGGGTGGGTTCCCGATCAGTCACCAGGTCGTGGCCGGCTCGGTGACGATTCTAAACGTCGTCCCATCGGTGGACGCCGGGGCCGCCTCGACCATCAACGAAGGCGAGGTCTACGGCGGCTCCGGGTCTTTCGTGGATACGGCGGACGACACATGGACAGCTACGGTCGACTACGGAGACGGCTCGGGCGTGCAGCCGCTGACTCTCACTGGCACCACTTTCGCCCTTGGTCACACCTACTCGGCGTTGGGCGTCTTCGTGGTGAGCGTCAGCGTTACGGACAGCCTGGGGGCCGTTGGCGTCGCCACCACGCAGGTCGAGGTCCTCGCCGTCTATCCGACGCTGCCCGGCATGAATGCGCCGGCTCAGGACCTCGACGGTGACGGCACCGCCGAGGACCTGAACGGCAACTCGAGGCTCGACTTCGCCGACATCGTGGCCCTGTTCGAACACATGAGCTCGCCGGCGGTGCAGAGCGATATCGCCGCCTTCGACTTCAACGGCAATGGCCTCTTGGACATGGCGGACGTGCAGACACTCTTCGACGTTCTGATTGCGGGCGCGTAGTGCCGGAAACACTGGTGACGCGAGCCGGATTGCCGGGCTGAAACGGGGTGTCCGCAGGGGATTTACCCTTCCGGCGTTCCCTCAGATGCAGACTCTGACCGTGTCGAAGAGGGCGCCGGCATGGACGCTGCGCCGTGCTAGGCCCCGTCGTATATCAGGGCGCCCGCGATAGAGACGAAAGACCCTCCTCGCGCATCGGCCAGGCACTGATCGTAGCCCAGCGCCTCGCCACACGACCCGGCCAGGTGCCTTAGCATCATGTAGATCGGGGGCATGCCGCAGAGCTTCCGGGCATCGGCCTCGGCGCGAGAGACCTCAAAGAATCGCTCGCTGTCACCCGCGCAGATGGCCTCCAACGATTGGCGGTCACCGGCCTCCACTCTCGCCCGTTCGACGGCATCTGCAGGCCTTGGGTTCCCGAATGCGGGGCCAACGTGGGCCAGATCGCCAGCGGCAATCACCAACGTTTTCCGGCCGGACGTCGCGTCGGCCAGCACCTCGAGTGTGCGGTGGATCGGCCCCGCATCCGCCAGTCGGCTCGATTCGGTCACGAATTCCGCAAATGAGCCACACAGGATGGGCACTACCGGGCAGCAGCGTCCCCCGATAAAGTAGTGGAGCCATACAGCAGCCAGCTCGATCGAGTGCTCCTTGGCGTGATGGAGCTCCTCGGCGAAAGCCTCATCTGTTCCCAGCGCCTCCGCGAGGCGGTCGACAATTCCAACGTCGGTGGGGAGAACCCCCAGGGGCGTCTTGTAGCTCTGGCGCGTCGGTGTGATCTGGCCGGGCCCGCCCGAGTGGTCGGTGCCGAATATGATGACGAGCTCGATGTCATCCAGCATCGGCGCGGCGCGGCGCCAGAGCCGAGCGTAGGTCTCATGGCCTCGCTCGTAGTCTATGTGGGGGCAAAGCATGCCGGCTAGGCTTCCTTTTGGGCGCTCCGGGCCCAGCTCTTCCTCCGCGTCGTCGCAGTAACTCTGGAGGGTCCTGGAGAGGTCTTCGGGGTCCGCGGGATAGACCAACCCGGCGTGAGACGGCGGTCGATGGGGCGAATCCCGATATGCTCGCAGCGCCCTTTCGTGGGCTGCCGCGAAGGCGCCGTTTTCCAGCAACATCGCCTCATCTAGCCGAGAGAGCACACCGCGGATGATGGACGGCGTGAGCTGGACGCCGGTCCTCAGCATCATGCCGATCTGCAGGGCGGAGACGTCACGGCTGCCGTCGCACAGCGCCAGCAGAGTGACGAGGGCTTGAGGGACGAGTACCGCCTCCTCGACCAGGCCCGTTGGGTCGCGGAGGCGCAGGTAGCTCTGACCTTGGTGCTCGACGTTCTCTGAGATCGCAGGGCGGAGCTTTGGCCTGTCAGGAAGGTCGGAAAAGGGCGGTTTCTCCAAGTCGTGCCCGAGACTGCCACTACGGCGTCTGAATTAACCAGCGTTATTATAATGTCCTCCGCCGGCCAAGCAAAGACCTGTAGCGGAGCGGCCGCCCGCACACGCGTCTACGCACAAGCGTCTAAAGGTGCATTTCTCAGATATTGATCGTGTCCCCCCCGGAGTCGACACGCGCCTCGGTCGTTATAAGGAGCGCCTCTAGGTCTCGGCAGCTCAGGATTCGCTCGATACACGCGTCGCTCCCGCCAACATACGTGTCGGAAAAGTCTATCTCCGTTGCAACACACCAGGCTCGATCGTCAGGCCACCAGATACTCGGCGACTGCGACCAGCCACGGGGGATCTGATCCAAAAACGACATGATAGCATCCAGAGGGCCGCGAAATAGCAGGTAGCCTCGGCCCGGAACTCTCAGGCGAGACGCATTCTTGTAGAGGCCGGGATCAAGGAACCCCCAGCCTTCCCAAACACAGAAATAACAGCGGTCGGGTGTCGAGGTGAATTCCCCGAGCACTTCGGCGATCGTGCGGCACTCTTCAGGTGGGAGGCACCCATATCGCGGATACGAGCCCCACGGCGGATCCTGGTAGGGCTCGGAAAGGTTCGCGATGCGTTCGAACTGCATCTGAGGATGGACGGTCCGCCCAGTCCATGAAGCCACCGTAGACCACCGGACCGGCTCATGTCCCCGGTCAGTTCGGAGCTCGGCGGGGTGAAACACGCGCGCGTAGGCTGCAAATCCCTCAGGCACGATCGAGCCCACCCGCGTTTCAACAGCGCCACGGGTGTGCCAGGGCCGGAGACGCTCCTCAACCCACCGCGCCTGCGAGATGTCTTCCATCAGCTCGACACCTTCTGGCTCCCTTCGTATCTCCAATGCTCCCGTCGTAGAAGCCGTCATGTCTGCGCGGCCCCCTGGCGTGAGCCGCTGCAGGAGAGCAACGCTCCTGGCACTTCGCCTGCCATATCTCCGCCACCGGAGGAACCGCGAGAAAATTCTCACCTCGTCACCTCCTTCCGTCCGGCATGCGTCGATTCTAACGCTCCATCTTCTGATTGTAACTCCGCAATAGCGCCAGGTGGTGGCGGAGGATCTTCGCTAAAATGGGGTTGTGCTATAATGCGGGCGACCACGGCCCGGCCACGGCCGGAATACCCGCGGCGCCTGTACAATGGGAAGGAAAGCACCGGAGGCTTGCCCCCATGGCCTTGTTCGAAGACCTCAAGGTTTTCAGCGGAAACGCCCATCTGAGGCTCGCCAGGAGCATCTGCTCTTACCTCGGCATGACCCTTGGAGACTGCGAAGTCTTCAAGTTCAGCAACGACAACACCTTCGTCAGTTTTCGGGAGAACATCAGGGAGAAGGACGTCTTCCTGGTACAGCCCATATCCGCGCCCGTGAACGAGCACCTGATGGAGCTCTTTATCATGATCGACGCGGCCAAAAGAGCCTCGGCCGGCCGTATCACCGCAGTGATTCCCTACTATGCATACGGCCGCAGTGACAAGAAAGACCAGCCGCGGGTTCCCATTACGGCTCGGCTCATAGCCGACTTCATCACAGTGGCCGGGGCGGACCGTGTGCTTACGATGGACCTGCACGCCGGGCAGATACAGGGCTTCTTTAACATTCCCGTGGACGAGCTGACGGCCGTGCCCATGCTCGCCCGCTTCTACCAGGAGCGCGAGATCCCCAACCTCGTCGTCGTCGCCACCGACGTTGGGGGCAACAAGCGGGCCGGCGATACGGCGCGCATTCTGGACGTTCCCATTGCCATCGTCGAGAAGCATCGCGTGGGGAATGAGGATAGAGTCGAGGTCGCGAACATCATCGGCCAGGTCGACGGCAAGACCGCGCTGATTATCGACGACGAGATCGGCACGGGCGGCACCGTCATCGCCGCCGCCAACGCCCTGAAAGAACACGGCGCCGAAGAGATATACTGCTGCGTCACGCATCCCGTCTTCTCGG
>JADFIF010000059.1 GCA_022566795.1 Chloroflexota bacterium | reverse complement strand
GAGTGAAACCCTGCACACTGTTGCGGGTAGCCGTCACCATCACGGTACTGGAGCCGTAAACGACGTAGGCCGCGGCAACCTGTTCGTGGCCGGGCCGCAGCAGGGAGTCGTCCGTGACGGGATCGCTGGGATTCCTGCGCCAGATTCCGAATATGGAGCCGATGCTCACCGCCACGTCGATATTGGAGGAACCGTCCAGGGGATCCATGAGCACCATATAGGCATGCTTCGCATCGTCCCCAGCGATGACCGGCCTCTCCAGCTCCTCGCACCCGATTATGGCAACGCGGCCGCTGTTGCGGAGAACGTCCACGAAGATGTCTGAGCTGGCCGTGTCCAGGCGCTGCACTAGCTCGCCCTGAACGTTCGTCTCACCGGTGACTCCAAGGACGTCCGCCAGGGCCGCCGCTTCGACTTGTCGATGGACTTGCCGAGCGCCCTCGGCAATGGCTGAAATGACAGCATCCAGGCCGTCAAGCTGGGCATCGCCGCTAAAGGCTGAGGTCACGAACTCATTGAGGGTCTGCCGCTTACCTGACACAGTCACGCTCTTGCACCCCCCTTCGCTGGCAACAGTGGGTCTCCCGCGTGTGAGCTTATCTGGGAGTGGTTCCTCGGTAACTTTACATCATGAACAGACACTCCGCGAACTCGGCATCCCCGTGTTTTTGAGGCGATTATTTCGCCCTCTGCCGAAGCTCTTGCCACACGTCTTCCGGCTTGGCGCCCGAGGCCGAGAGCAACACCAACGAGTGGTAGAACAAGTCTGCGACCTCGCGTACAAGCTGCTCACTCTTCCCCGCGACACCCGCGATGGCGGATTCGCCAGCCTCCTCAATGACCTTCTGACTGATCCGCTCGATGCCGCTCTCGAAAAGGCTGGCGGTGTAGCTACCCTCGGGCATATCCCGCTTGCGCTCCTGAATCACGGCGAAGAGGTGGTCCATCACCCCCGCACCCTTCTCGTCGTGTTCGAAGTCCGGCAGCGCGTCCACCGAGGTAAAGAAGCAGGTCGGGTTGCCGGTGTGACAGATGGGACCGTCGGGGTCGACCTGCAGCAAGATCGTGTCGCCGTCGCAATCGAGACTCGCCGACTTGATCCTCATGTAGTTTCCCGAAACCTCACCCTTATGCCACAGGTCTGCGCGGCTGCGGCTGTAGAACCAGACATCGCCTCCCTCCAGGGTGCGTTTCAGGGTGCCGGGGTTCATGTAGCCGAGCATGATCACCTCGCCCGTGGAGGCGTTCTGCGCGATGGCGGGCACGAGCCCCCTCTCGTCTAGCCGGATCTGAGCCATTTCCTCACCTGTTTTTCGAGAAGCGAAAGATAACGCCTAGGCTAGCCGGCGCTCAGCGGCCGGATGGGGACGCCCCGGCTCGCCAGATACTCCTTTGCCTCTCCGATGCTATGAACTCTGTAGTGGAAGATGCTGGCCGCCAAGACAGCATCGGCCCTGCCTCGGTCGATAGCGTCGTACATGTGCTCCGGGCTGCCAGCCCCGCCGCTGGCCACCAGCGGCACCGTCGTGGCCTCCGACAGGGCGCTCAGGAGCTCCAGGTCATAGCCCTCTCGGGTGCCGTCGGCATCCATGCTATTGGCCACAATCTCGCCCGCTCCGAGCTCGGCCGCACGCGCCGCCCACTCGATTGCATCGAGACCAGCACTCTGCCCGCCCCCATCGCCGGTGCGCACGCGGACCTCCCACCGAACGGGCTCGGCCCCCGCGACCCTCATCGCGTCCAGACCCAGCACGATGCACTGGTTGCCGAACTGCTCGGCCCCCTGGCGGATCAGGTCCGGGTTCTCGACGGCGGCCGTGTTGATCGAGACCTTGTCGGCGCCCGCCTTGAGCATCCGGTGCATGTCGGCGACCGTCCGCAGGCCACCGCCTACGGTGAGCGGAATGAAGACCTGATCCGCGACGCGCTCCACGACGTCCAGCATTATATCCCGGCCGTCCGACGAGGCGGTGATGTCGTAGAAGACCAGCTCGTCGGCGCCCTCAGCGTCGTACCAGGCGGCCATTTCCACCGGATCGCCGGCGTCTCGGTGGTCCCGGAACCTCACGCCCTTGACCACCCGGCCAGCCTTTACGTCCAGGCAGGGGATGATTCGCTTGGTCAGCATCGTACGCCGTGACCCATGGGATCTTGCCTCCGCCGCGCCGGGACGGCCTGGGAAGCGTTACCGAGAAATCCCGTCGACCGCATCGAGCGCCTCTTTGAGGTCGATATCTCCCGTATAGAGGGCCGTGCCGACTACCGCGGCCTCGGCGCGGGTCGCCGCAAGCCGTCGCAGATGGTCCACGGTAGAGATGCCGCCCGCGACGATGAAGCTTGCTTCCGAGTCCCGCAGCAGGCTCTCGACGGCTTCGAAGTTCGGCTCAGACAAGGTGCCGTCCCGAGAGATATCAGTGTACATGAACCGGCGCACGCCCTCCTGAGCCATCATTCGTACGAGGTCGGCAGCAAGGACACGGCTCTCTCGAGTCCAGCCGTTGACGGAGACGTAGCCCTCGCGAGCGTCCACCGCTACGACGAGCGCGTCTGCACCGAGTTTCGACACCATCGCCCGAACGAGAGCGGGGTTCTCCACCGCGGCCGTCCCAACGACAATCCTGTCCACGCCCGCGGACGTCAACGCCTGGGCCGTCTCGAGTGCCCGAATGCCGCCTCCGACCTGCACGGGCACGGCGACGGCGGAGACGAGGGCCTCGATGGTGGCCCTGTTTCTCTGAGCCCCTTCCCGCGCGCCGTCCAGATCGACGACGTGGATCCGAGAGGCGCCCGCCGCAGCCCACCGCCTGGCCACTTCGGCGGGATCTTCAGAGAATACCGTCTCGATGCTGTAGTCGCCCTGCAGCAAGCGGACGCACTTGCCGCCCCTGATATCTATGGCGGGTATGACCTGCATCATGCCCCCACGCGAGCCGTAATCTGGCGGACGAAGTTTTCGTAGATCCTGAGACCCATCGCACCGCTCTTCTCGGGGTGAAACTGGACGGCTACGGCGTTGTCCCACGCCACGGCGCTGCAGAACTCGACGCCGTAGGAGGTCGTTCCCGCTACCACGCTCGTATCGTCGGGGTCGGCGTAGAAGCTGTGCACGAAGTAGAAGTGGGAGCCGTTCGGGATTCCCGCCAGCACCGGATGGCTCCCACACAGCTCCACTCGGTTCCATCCCATGTGCGGGATTTTCCGGCCGAGCTCCCGCGGCAACGCCTTGACGCGCCCTGCCAGCACGCCGAGGCCCGGCTCATTGCCCTCGTCCGACCCGTCGAGCAGCAGCTGCAGACCCAGGCAGATCCCAAGGAACGGCTTGCCGCCGGCTATGGACGCTCGGATGGGCGATACCAGTCCCCTGGCCTTGAGCTGGCGCATCGAGGAGTCGCACGCACCCTGGCCGGGAAACACCACACCGTCGGCATCCTCGATGGCCCGGGCATCGCTGGTAATAAACGGACGGGCTCCGACCTTCTCCAACGCTTTGTGGACGCTGCGCAGGTTACCGGCCTGATAGTCGATGATGGCTATGGTGGGGCCGGCTCGAGACATGGCTACCCGCTCAGCCGCCCGGTGACGGCCTCGACCGGTAGGGCCCGGTCCTCGTACCTGGCCAGCATGAACAGCAGGTCGGAGAGGCGGTTTATGTAACGCAGCACCTCCGGGTTGGGCAGCATGCCCTCCTCTTGCAGAGCCACGACGCGCCTCTCCCCCGTTCGCAGCAGGCTTCGTGCGAGATCGAGCGCTCCGGACGCCGCCGACGCGCCAGGCACCACGAAGGCGTTGGGCAGGTCCATCCCCGCGTCGAGCTCGTCTATCAGGCTCTCGAGGCGGCCCACCATGTCGGGCGTGATGACGCGAAAGTTCTTCCGAAGGTTCTCGTACTCCTTCGCATCGGTCGCCAGCTCGCCGGCCGCGTAAAACATCTCGTGCTGCGCGGCAAGAAGGATCTCTTTGACCCGTAGGTCGTTTGAGAGCGCCCTGGCGAGACCCATCGCGGATACCGCCTCATCCGTGCAGCCATACGCTTCGCAGCGGGCGTCCGTCTTGCTCACCCGACCGCCGAACAGCAGCCTGGTCTCACCGGTGTCGCCGGTCCTGGTGTAGATGGGCATGCGGTTGCGACCTCTCGTGTTTGGACCTTGGCCGTGGGGAGAAGATGGTCCAGCACCAGAGATTATACCAGTAGCGTCAGCCGGCGCGTGGCCGGCGTCTGTGAGCGGCAACCAGCCGACAAAAGGAATGGCCCGACATCGTCGACATCGGGCCATTCCTGTCCTGCGCTCCCTTGACCAGGTTGGGTTCCGGAAGCGATGGTCTGGCTACTTGCCGGCCTTGACCTCCAGGACCTTGGCCTTCCTGGCCTCGACCTTCGGCAGCCTGACGGTAAGCACGCCGTCCTCGTAGCGCGTCTCAGCCTTGTCGGCGTCGACAGAGTCGGGCAAGCGGATCACCCGGTGGAACTTACCGGCTCGGCGCTCCCGAATCACGTAGTTGCCGTTCTGCTGCTCGTGGTCGATCTTGGACTCCGCCTTGATCTCAAGAACTCCATCGTCGATGGTGACGCTGATGTCCTCAGCCTTCACTCCAGGCAGCGTCCCGTGTATCACGATGCTGTCGCCGTCTTGCACGACGTCGAGAGGCACGGCCCAACCTCCAGCCTGGTATGCTCCAAACCCTCGCCAGAAGCGGTCCATCGTGTTTTCGATGCGGCGAAGATCTCTGAACGGGTCCCGTCGTTGTAGTACCATGCTACCTCCTGTGGTATATATTACTTGCTACAATCTATAGATTGTTTACTTGTGTCATACACAGCATATCACATGCGCGTTTGACAGTCATATGCATTATAGTATTTACTAAAGCTTTTGTCAAATGGTTCTGTTAATATATGCTATAATGCATCGAGGCACATCTACCTCATAGGTCGCAAATGGCAGACTATTACAAGATTTTAGGCGTCTCCAGAGACGCGAGCGAAAAAGAGATAAAGCAGGCCTTTAGGCGGTCGGCTCGGCAGCTTCATCCGGACATCAATCCCGGAGATAAGCAGGCCGAGGCCCGCTTCAAGCGGATCAACGAGGCACACGCCGTCCTGTCGGACCCCGACAAGCGCAAGAAGTACGACCGGTACGGCGACAACTGGCAGAAGGCCGATCGGATAGAGTCGCAGCGCGGGCGGAGCGATGGAGGCACTTTCGATTTCGGCTTCGAACGTGGCCCCTTCTCCAGCGGTGTAGAGCACGACCCGTTCGGCGGATTGGGCGATCTGCTTGGAGGATTCGGAGCGGGCGGGCGTCGCCGGGGCCGAGTGGCCACCAAGCGGCGAATCGAAGGCACCCTCGAGGTGACGCTGGAACAGGCCTTTGCCGGCACGCGGAGCCACGTCACGTTCGGCTCCCGCGATCGCGAGCGGCGGATCGAGGTATCGATTCCGCCCGGCGTCGACACCGGGTCGGTAGTCCACGTCTCGCCAGACCAGGACAGCGATCTGTACCTCACAATCGAGATTGCCCCTCACCGGCGCTTTCAGCGCAAAGGCGACGATCTCTACGTCGACATCAACATACCGGTCGAGGATGCTGTCCTAGGCGCGGATGCGGAGATCACGACCCTCAAGGGCAGGGTCAAGCTCAAGGTGCCCGAGGGGAGCCAGAACGGCCAGCGAATTCGTCTGACGGGACAGGGAATGCCGAAGCTGGGCGACCCGGACCGGAAGGGAGACCTCTACGTGACTCTGCGCCCGACGCTGCCGAAGCGCCCGACGAGTGACGAGCGGGAGCTATTCGAGAAATTGCGCCAGCTACGGTCCAGCGTCGAAACGGCTGAGGACCAACCATGAACGAGATGTTCGGCCACGACGAGCCGGTCTTCATCATCAGCGTTGCGGCGCGAATGCTCGGGCTCCGCACCCAGACCCTCAGGTACTACGAGAGCCTAGGACTGATAGAGCCATCGCGGACACGGGGCAACCAGCGGGTGTTCTCGCGCCGTGACATAGAGAAGGTCCAGCGCATCCGAGATCTGATGGAGGACCTTGGAGTCAACCTCGCCGGCGTCGAGGTCATGCTCAAGCTTCTGTCACGCCTGGAGGCGTCGGAGCAGGAGGTGGCACGGCTCCAACGCGAGAATGAAGAGCTCAAAAGCCAGGTCCGCGCCGGCCGGTAGTCACACCCTCAAAGGCCGGCCTTCGTTTGGCTGATCGACGACTCGATCTCGGAGCGTCAGCACCGATGCCATCTTCCCAAGCCTTTCGTCCGGCGTTGGACCCGTACCGGCGCCCGGTGTTATATACTAGGCCGCGCCGAATCTGAGCCGTTCAGGCGGGTCTAACAGGCTGACGAAGAATGGGGAGTGCAGTCCCGAACCGTCGGGATTGCCGGGAGTCTGAGGATGTCCCTCAGATACAATTTTCCCCCTTTCCTCACTCGAAAGCACGCCAGAGGCATGGTCCAAAGAGTTTTTCAGCGCCCTGCTAAGAGGGCCGCATCAAGCCTCTCATGCCCGCCGGAACTGCGCCGCGACAGGAGACGCCCATGCCGGAGAACGCTCAACACTACAAGCTGCTGACCGGCGCTCGCCTGATAGACGGCGCCGGGGGCCCGCTTATCGACAACGGCGCCGTGCTGGTTCATGGCTCGCGCATAGCTGCCGTTGGACCCGCCAGTACCGTTTCGGCGCCTGACGGAGCATCCGTCGAGCGGTTCGACTTTCCAGGCAAGACCATCATGCCTGGCATGGTCGACTGCCACACCCACCACAACGGCTTCGGCGACGGCCGGTCCGGCGACGATCTATCCACCCTACCCGACGAGGTGCTGACGCTTCAATCGGCCCGCAACGCCAGGGCCAGCCTCTTTTCCGGGGTCACGTCGATTCGTGAGAACGGGCCCAAGAACTTCACGATGTTCCGGCTTCGCGACGCGGTCAATCAGGGCATCGCGGTCGGGCCGCGCATGGTACTGTGCGGGAGGCCCGTCGCGATCATCGGCGGGCACATGGGCTACTTCGGCTCCGTGGCCACTGGGCCCGTCGAAGCCAGGGCCACGACACGGCAGCTAATCAAGGAGGGCGCCGACTACATCAAGATCACGGCGACAGGGGGCAGCACCCGCACGTCGTTCCCGCTCAGGCCGTCTTTTGAAGTGGACGAGCTGAAAGCCATAACCGAGGAGGCACACAAATTCGGAAAGCTTACAGCCGCCCATTGCGTGTCGACGCAAGGCACGGTCAACTCGCTCGAGGCCGGCGTCGACATGATCATCCACTGCGTGTTCAAGGAGGCCGACGGCAGCGATGTCTTTCGCCCCGAGGTCGCCGAGCGCATCGGCCGGCAAGGTGCATACGTGAACCCGACGCTGCACGTGGGCCGGTCGAGAATCTGGGTGATGCAGCACAAGAAGGAGCGTGAGGGACTCACGCCCGAGGAGCAGCAGCATCTCGACGCCGGCCTGCGTAACCTCGAAACGCGGATGGAGGACTGCCGCCGTATGCAGGAGATGGGCCTCCGTGTCATAACCGGCTCCGACTCGTCTTGGGGCGACTACCAACTAGGCAACACGGTATACGAGGCCGAGCTGCTCGTCGCCTCCGGCTACTCCGCGATGAAAGGCGTGCTCTCGGTCACCGGCGAGGCGGCCAAGGCGTTGGGCATCGACGATGTCACGGGCACGCTGGAGCCCGGCAAAGAGGCCGACATCATCGTCGTCGACGGCAACCCCGCCGATGACATCAACGCGCTCTGGAACGTCAACGAGGTGTTTTTGGCCGGGCGACGCGTAGACCGCGGGTCGCCGGAGTCCGTCGAAGCCAACCGACAGATGCCGCCTAGAGGCTAGCACCCGACCCTACGGAGATCGGCGAATCGGAGGAAGAACATGTCTGAAACGCAACCGGCGTTCAAACTCATCCGCGCGGCCCGGGTGATCGACGGCACGGGCAGCCCGGCGTTGGAGCGGGGAGCCGTCTTGCTCGAGGGCGATCGTATCCGCGCGGTAGGCAGCGAGGAGAGCATAGCGGCTCCCGAAGGGGCTCCCGTCGAGGAGTTCAACTACGAGAACAAGACAGTGATTCCAGGGCTCGTGGACTGCCACGTTCATCTGATTGGAATGGGAGACGGCCGGGCGGGTGATGAGCTGACTACTCTACCGGACGAGGTGCTGACCCTGCAGGCAGCCCGTAACGCGCGCACCCACCTCTTCTCGGGCGTCACCACTGTCCGCGACTGCGGAGCGAAGAACCAGACGACCTTCCGGCTCCGTCAGGCGATGGAGATGGGCATAACGCCGGGCCCCAGGATGGTGCTGGCCGGCCGGCCTGTGGCTATCGTCGGCGGCCATCTGAGCTATTTCGGTGTACAGGCCACCGGGCCCGATGAATGCAGGGCCGCGGTCCGTCAGCTAATCAAAGAGGGGGCGGACTACATCAAGATCACGGCCACAGGCGGAAGCACGCGGACATCCTTCGCCCTCCGTCCCTCATTCACCGTCGAGGAGCTCAAGGCGATATGCGACGAGGTCCATAAGTTCGGCAAACACGCCGCGGCGCACTGCGCCTCGTCCCAAGGCATGTCAAACGTGCTGGAAGCCGGCATCGACACGATCATTCACGCCGTGCACAGAGAGCCCGATGGCACCAGCAAGTTCCGGCCGGAGATAGCCGAGCGCATCGCGCGCCAAGGGGTCTTCGTCAACGCCACCCTGGGCGGCGGCCGGAACCGGGTCGTGACGCTGGAGAAGAAGATGCAGGCCGAGGGCCTCAGCGAGCAGGAGCAGGAGGAGCTGGACCAGATGCGGCGCGCCCACCAGCAGAGGCTCGACGACTTCGCCAAGATGCGAGAGCTGGGCGTCCAGATGGCCGCGGGCTCCGATTCGGCCTGGGGAAAGTACAAGATGGGTGGCTTCCAACACGAGACCGACTCCCACGTCGCGGGTGGAATGACCCCCATGGAGGCTATCGTGGCCGCGACCGCCGACTCCGCCAGGTCGTGCTGGGTCCAGGACTCGGTGGGCACGTTAGAGGCCGGCAAGCAGGCCGATCTTGTGGTTGTGGACGGCGATCCCTCGCAGGACATCGGCGCTCTTTGGGACGTGGCTGACGTCTTCCTGGCCGGAGACCGCGTGGACCGCGGCAACTTCGTGTAGCCGCCTCGTCGGGGCCGGTCTCCCCAACGGCCGCATTCGGAGCGACGCGCTAGCCGTTGAAGCGGGCGCGATCTGGCTGATTTCAGGTCCCGCTAGCATCTTCAAAGAGGACACCACTCTTGGCGTCAGATTCTCGCTGACACGGCTTGCTCCAACACGGAGTCCCCTTGTCGCTTAACCACCCGAGGCACTAGACTAAGATATGAGTCACAGAGGCCAACCGCGTTACACGACAACGGTCCGATTATCCCCACATTAGACAACTTCCGGAGTCAATGAATTGGAAGAACATTTTTCTATACCCACGGATTTGCTGCCATATGCCCGGGCCTACGAGAGCCTCGGAGATTCAGTAACGATATCAGACCCGAACGACAGTTTGGTCTTCATCAACTCCGCAGGCGAGGAGCTGTACGGGTATGCCAGAAGCGAGCTATTAGGCCGGCCGCTGTCGAGAATTCTCCCTGCTGGGGCCCAGTTCGTTGGTGCTGAGATGCTTCGGTCGTCTCCGAACGAAAAATGGGAAGGAGAGGTAACGAGGGCTCGTAAGGGCGGAGAGGAGTTCCCCGCTCAGTTGACGGTGACGCTCCTTCGGAACGACGACAATGTAGTCATCGGCACCGCGGGTATAGTCCGCGACTTGACCGGAACCAGGCGGCTGGCCGACGACAATGCTGTTCTGGCGGAGGTAGGCCGCATCGTCGGCTCATCTCTGGACATCGACAAGACGTACGAGCGTTTCGCTGAGGAGGTACGGAAGCTCATACCGTTCGACCGCATGTCCATCGACACCGTCGACGTAGAGGCCGGAACGAGAGTTCCCGCGTATCACACAGGCTCAACGGTCCCAGGCCGGGAAGTTGGAGATACCTACCCGCTGGAGGGCAGCAGCGTGGCGGCGGCGATAGGTGCGGAATCCGGCCTCCTTCGTAGGGGCGCCGTCCTCGACGAGCTCACCAGCGAAATCCCGGGGCTACGTCCGGCCGTGGACGCAGGCTACAGGTCATTCATCACGGTACCCCTAGTATCCGCCGACGCGGTGGTCGGTGCGATCGTTTTGCACCACAAGGACCCGGACGCCTACTCGCCTCACGACCTCGGGATTGCAGGTCGCATCGGGGCCCAGATCGCCGGCGCCTTCGCCAACTCGGGGCTGAACGCAAGCCTCCAGCGCGACGCAAAGGAACGCGCGATTCTAGCAGAGATTGGGCGAACCATAGGCTCGACGCTCGACATCGATGAGGTGTACTCACGCTTTGCTGAACGGGCGGGTGAGCTCATACAGTTTGACAGGATCAATATCAATCTCCTGGTTTCGGAAGAGGAGGTGTTCACCAGCACACACGTTACGGGTGTAGATATACCCGGGCACGGAGCTGGAGAGGTCACGCGGCTCACGGGCACATTCATGGATACTGTAATGCTGGAGAAGGCAGGGCTCATCTTCCATCCCGAAGACAGAAGCAAGCTGGAGGCGCTGTACCCGGGTCTGATGCCAGGCTTCGACGCGGGTTTTCGGACGTTCCTTGCCGTGCCTCTGTTCTCAGAGGATCGGGTCATCGGCACGTTGCACTTTCAATCGACCGAGACAGATGCGTACTCTCCGCGGGACCTCGGCCTGGCCGAGCGAATGGGCGCTCAGATAGCCGGGGCCATAGCCAACGCTCAGCTCCACGCGTCTCTACTGCGCGAATCCACCGAGCGCGAAACGCTCGCCACGATCGGCCGTATTATCACCTCGACAGCAGATATAAATGAGATCTACAGGCGCTTCGCCGAGGAGCTTCGCAAGCTGATCTCGTTCGACAGAATATCGATTGGGACTGTCGACTTAGAAGCCGAAACGCTGACCCGTGCTTACGTCTCGGGAACGGATGTTCCCGGCTGGAGTGCCGGAGGCGTGTTCAGACTGTCCGATTCGGTCAATCAGAGGGCTATTCGGGCCAAGAAAGGGCACCTGCTCGAATGGGACTCTGAAAGGCTTGCGCCCGGGGAACAGCGAGCACAGGCCCTTTCCCTCGAAGCTGGGCTTCGGTCTGGAATGACGATTCCACTGATATCGAATGGCCAGGTCATCGGCACATTCAACTTGAGATCAAAGGAATCGAATGCATATGCGCAGAAGGACTTAGCGCTGGCTGAGCGCGTAGGCGCGCAGGTAGCCGGGGCCATAGCCAACGCTCAGCTTTTCGAAGAGCGGAAGCGTGCCGAGGAGGCTCTCAGGGAAAGCGAAAAGCTGTATCGATCGCTGTACGATAACACCCCGGTCATGATGCATGCAGTGGACCGCACTGGCCGGCTGGTCAATGTCAACCGTCATTGGCTTGAGACCCTTGGCTACGAGCGTGGAGAGGCAATCGGGCGACGAAGCACAGAGTTCCTGACAGACAGCTCGCGTCGCTATGCCACTGAGGTCATGTCACCTGAATTCTGGAAAACCGGCTCCGCCCGGGATGTTGAATACCAGATGGTCAGGAAGAATGGCGAGGTGATAGATGTCCTCCTTTCTGCGGTGGTCGAAAGGGATGAGGCGGGGGAGGCGACTCAATCCCTGGCCTTTGTGGTAGATGTTACTGAACGCAAGCGTCTTGAAGAAGAACTGCACCAGGCCCAGAAGATGGAGGCAGTCGGTACGCTCGCCGGAGGTGTCGCGCACGACTTCAACAACATGCTATCCGCAATCGTTGGATACACGGACCTGACGCTCATGCAATCGGAGACGACCGAGCAGATGCGTGCGTATCTCGGAGAGGCATTGAGAGCGGCCGACCGTGCAGCGCACCTGACGCGCCAGCTTCTGACGTTCTCCCGCCATCGGCCTGTTGAGCCGCGAATCTTGAGCCTTAACGAAATTGTAGTGACCATCAACAAGATGATGCGAAGGCTCATCAGGGAGAACATCGAGCTGGTTACGCTACCTCAGCATGATCTTGAGCTGGTCAATGTTGATCCGGGTCAGATGGAACAGGTCCTCACGAACATGGTCGTAAATGCCACCGATGCGATGCCGGACGGCGGGAAGCTGGTAATCGAGACGACGAACGTAACGGTAGACGCGCGGTTGGCTCGACAGCATCCAGATCTGAACCCGGGCGAATACGTCACGCTGAGGGTAAGCGACAATGGAACCGGCGTGGACGAAGAGGTCCGGACTCGCATCTTCGAGCCGTTCTACACCACCAAAGAGGTGGGCAGAGGCACCGGATTAGGACTGTCAATATGCTACGGCATCGTGGCTCAAAGCGGCGGCCACATCGCGGTCGATAGTGAGCCGGGTGTCGGATCGACCTTCACCATCTTCCTGCCAGTGGCGACTGAGGCGGCCGAAGAGCTTCCGCTGCATGACGACGCCGGGTTCTTGCCGTCGGGGAGCGAGGTCGTGACGGTGGTGGAGGACGAGCCACTGGTTCGGAGCGCCACTACCACGGTGCTCCGACAGCAAGGATATCAAGTCATCGAGGCCGCCAATGGCACCGAGGCCATCAGAATCGCCCAAGAGCAGACCACCGATATAGACCTGCTGCTCACCGACATCGTCATGCCGCTGATGGGAGGTGCTGAGCTGGCCGAGCGGTTCGGAGAGCTGCACCCTGAAGCCCGGGTCCTCTACACATCCGGCTATACCGACGACCCGAGAATCCGCCGCGGGCCCGGAGGAACGAGCGAGCCGTTCATATCCAAGCCCTTCACACCGCGGGAGCTGGCCCAAAAGGTACGAGAGGTACTGGATGCCGTCCGTCCGTCAGAGGGCCACAAGCGCCAATAACAGAAAGAGAGCGGGCCGCTGTCGCGGAGCCGCTCTCTCTCGTTTTGGTCGCGTGGCGAGCGAAGGCCTACTTCTCGATGGGCGCCCCGACGATGCTGCCGTACTCGGTCCACGACCCGTCGTAGTTACGCACCTTGGCGAATCCGAGAATCTGCGTCAGTACGAACCATGAATGGGACGACCGCTCGCCGATCCGGCAGTAGGTGATGATCTCCTTGTCCCGCGTGATACCGTTGCCGCCGTAGATGTCCCTCAGCTCCTCGACAGACTTGAATGTGCCGTCGGCCTCGTTGACGGCCCTGGCCCACGGGATGTTGGCGGCGCCTGGAATGTGCCCCCCGCGCTGGGCGCCTTCCTGCGGGAGATTGGCGGGCGCTAACAGCTCGCCGCTATACTCGGCTGGAGCCCGAACATCCACCAGTCCGATGTTGTTCCGGCTCGTCGCAACGTCTAGGACGTAGTCGCGCGTGGCTCGAACACTCGTGTCCGGGTCGCTGCCACGGTAGATCCGCCGCTGTACGCTAGGAGCCGCTGTCGTCGTAGGCCTGCCCTCATTGATCCACTTCTGGCGGCCACCGTTCATTATCTTCGCTCTCCGGTGACCGATCATCTTCAGCTGCCAGAAGGCATAGGTGGCGAACCAGTTGTTGTTGTCGCCGTAGAAGACCACGGTGGTGTTGCGGCCTATGCCGGATTCGCCAAGGAGCCTCTGCATCTGCTCCTTGCTCAGGATGTCGCGGCGGACCGTGTCGTTGAGCTGCGTGGTCCAGTTCCACCCCACAGCGCCCTCAATGTGCCCTTGTTCGTAGGCGTTGGTATCGACATCCACCTCCACGAGACGGAGGTTTTCGTCACCGAGATGGTCTGCGATCCAATCCGTTTCGACTATCGACTCTGGGTGCGCTACTCGTGCGGGCATGCTCTATCCTCCTCGCGTATTCTTGCCAAACGAAACCCTGCCTCTGCCGGGCCACCCAACCACCAGGGACCCGTGGAGCAGCCGTTTCAGCCCCCAGGCGTCAGCAGGCCGATGTCCTGCCGCGCCAAAGGGCAGCGCCTAGTCCGCAACGACGGGCGCGCCGCAGAAAGCCTCGTAGTCGATCAGCTCAGTGACCGTCGGGTTATCGCCGCACAGCGGGCACTCCGGGTTGCGGCGTAGCTTGACCGTGCGAAAATCCATGTCCAGCGCGTCGATGAGCAGAAGCCGTCCGGACAGAGACGTTCCAATGCCCATAATGAGCTTCACGGTCTCGGTAGCCTGAATCGTGCCGACCATCCCCGGGAGCATTCCCAGGACACCGGCCTCGGCGCAGCTCGGGACCTCCCCGGGAGGTGGTGGTGTCGGGAAGAGGCAACGATAACAGCCCTTCCCGGGCAAGAAGACGCTGGCCATGCCATCGAATAGCAGTATGCTGCCGTCGACCAGCGGCTTGCCCGCGAGGTAAGCGGCGTCGTTCACGAGATAGCGGGCCGGGAAGTTGTCCGCGCCGTTCACGATGATGTCGTATTCGCAGATTATGTCCATAGCGTTGACCGAGGTGAGCGGCTCCTCGTGGATGATCACGTTGACGTCCGGGTTGTAGGCGAGAAGCGTGTCCCGCGCCGACTCGACCTTGGGGCGCCCGACATCGTCGTGGTGGTGCAGTATCTGACGCTGAAGGTTCGTGACGTCCACGGTGTCGAAGTCCACGATTCCGATCGTCCCCACGCCGGCCAACGTCAGATAAATCGAGATGGGCGAGCCGAGTCCGCCGGCGCCCACGATTAGCACTTTGGCGTCCAGAAGCTTACGCTGCCCCTGGCTTCCCACTTGGGGCATGATTATGTGGCGGCTGTATCGCCGCACCTGATATGGCGTTAGTGGTTTTGTCTGGGTGACCAACTATTTCCTCCAAGAACTGCGCGAATACGATGCGCGAATAGCGTCGGTGGGTTCGACAAAAAAGCCCCATCGCCAAACGCAAGGGGCTGAAGTGAAGGCTACCAAGGCGCCGGCCAGGATGAGAGGCCACCATCGGAGACTCGATCTCCGGCCAGCTACTCCTTCGGACCTACAACGCCAGAGAGGATGAATTCACTTGCCGCTGTTCTCGCGCTGGGCATGAGCGCTCGGAGTCGTACACCCGCAGGGTCGATCTAATACCACCAGCGTCTCGATCTCTCTGTCCTCCTAGGATATCATGACGCAGTATAGCATGGCGTCCCGGCCCCTTCAACGTTTCCTCCCGATCCTCCGAGCGCGCCTGGTATTCACGCGGGCCATGAGACCCGTAGCACGTCGAAGGCCTCTGTTCTGACCCACGAACATTGACTCGCCTCCACGACGCTTAGTATGATTAGCGCGCACAGGCCTCCAATGGCTCCGCTCGGTCCGTCACACTTGCATACGCCTGTCGGATACTGAGAGTAGGAGCTCACGCGCAGGCTTGTGCCCCTCGGAGGTGGTGCATGCCACAGTCTCCACAAAGCCTCGCCGCGACGACCGAAGACAGGGCGACAGCCGGCGTCAACGGCTCTGAAGGCACATCGCGGCTCGTAGTTGTCTCGAACCGCGTACCTGGCCTGACCGAATCCTCGACTGCCGGCCGGGACCGAAACGAACCGGTGGGAGGACTGGTCAGCGCCCTGAAGCCCGCAATGGAGGTGCAAGGCGGACTGTGGCTTGGATGGAGCGGCAAGACTACTCAGCGTCGAGCCGACACTCTACTCGAGACCTTCCAGCTGGGCTCTATCCGGCTCGCCACCCTGGACCTATCCGAAGATGACGTCAGCCTCTACTACACCGGCTTCGCGAATCGGACGCTGTGGCCCCTGCTCCACTACTTCCCGGAGCGTGTCGACTTCCGACAGGAAACCTACAGAGCCTACCGGCGTATTAACCGCCGTTTCGCCATTGCGGTCTTGTCTGAGCTCAGTCCCGGAGATACGGTGTGGGTCCACGACTTTCACCTGTTCCACGTTGGGGAAGAGTTGAGGAACATGGGTTGGAAAGGGAAGATTGGTTTCTTCCTTCACGTCCCCTTCCCGCCGGCCGACGTCCTTGGCATCCTGCCATGGGCGAGAGACATACTCGAAGCCTGCCTTCACTACGACCTGGTTGGCGTCCACACGCAGGGGTATCTGCGAAACCTGGTTGATTCCCTGGCGACGCTTCTGGGAGGGACGCTGTCAGGCCAGACATACTCCTGGGGCCAGCTGTCGGCCCGGCTTGGCGCGTACCCTATCGGCATCGACCCAACGCCATTTCGCCCGCCAATCCAGCAGAGCGGGCGCGGCCTGACCGACCGGCTGTCGATACCGAGCTCCCCGGCACACAAGACGATTCTCGGCGTCGATAGACTAGACTACACGAAAGGCGTTCCGGAGAGATTGATGGCCTACGAGCGGTTGCTGTATCGCCATCGGTCGCTGCGGGGTCGGGTTACGCTGGCCCAGATCTCATCGCCTTCCAGAACGAGGGTTCCCGAGTACATCGCTGAGAAGGAGAGGGTCGAGGAGCTCGTCGCTCGGATCAACGGGCGCTTTTCCCAGGACGGCTGGTCGCCGATCCGCTACCTGTATCGGAGCTATCCTCGCGAAGACCTGGCCCGTTTCTACCACGACGCCGACGTTTGCATGGTAACCCCACTTCGCGACGGCATGAACCTGGTGGCCAAGGAGTATGTCGCGTCTCAGGGAGATGACCCCGGCGTCCTGGTTCTCTCCAGGTTCTCCGGCGCGGCAAGCGAGCTACGGGATGCGCTGATCGTAAACC
>JADFIF010000003.1 GCA_022566795.1 Chloroflexota bacterium | reverse complement strand
CCCAGGGCCTGCCTCAGCAGAGGAGGGCGCGATGCCCCGGGGGCGGCACGCGTCTCGGGCAGCAGCAGCACGGGCACGAACGCCAGGCTGCTCACCATGCCGACTACCGTGAACACGGCAACGGGGTCCAGCGTCAGCAGCATCCATCCCGCCAGCGCGGGACCCACCACGTACCCGGCGTTCCGCGCCGTGCCGAACCAGGCCAGACGCTCCGCCCTCCGGCCCTGAGAAAGCTCCGCCACGTAGGCCAGCGTCACCGGGCCGTATATTGCCGTCGCCAGCCCGTGGACCATCCGTACCGCGAATAGCTGCTCGGGCGTGCTCACGAAGCGGTACACGAAGGGCATCCCCGCGAAGAAGGCCGTGCCGACCAGCAGCCAGCCTCTCCGGCCCCATCGGTCCGAGAGGACGCCGACGAGCGGCTTCAGCAGCATGCCGGTCAGCGTGGATACAGAAACGATGAAGCCCAGAAATACGTCCCCGGCGCCCAACGTGGCCGCGTAGATGGGCAGCAAGGGTGTCTTGCCCATCTGGTAGGCCGACCGCACCGTGAAGTCGGCGGCGGTGATGTAGGCGAAGCCCCGCGAGCGGATCACGCCGTCGACTTGGGGACTATGGCCGGGATGCCCAGCTCGTGAATGAGGTTCTCGAAGGCCGAGACGTCGTCGTCGATCACCGTCTGAAGGCGTTGGAGATGCGGGTCGATCCGCGCGACGACGGCGTCGTACACCTCGTACGCCTGCTTCGGAGGCGCGAAGTCGGCGGCGGCGGCCACCGCCGTGATCTCCGCCAGCCTGGAGTTGAGCTTGGAGGGCAGGTTCAGCCGGTCTCGCGCTCCCTTGTACTCGACCTGAATCAGCTCGTTCTCGATCTCCGTCAGCTTCTCCTTCAGTGCCGCCGCCGTGTCTGAGACGATCTGGCTGGCCGAGTGAGTCTCAGCCCGCGCCACCCACTCGTCCACCTGCTGGCGGACACTCCGCAGGCGCACGATCGCCTCGTGAGTGGCGGACAGCTTGTCGCGGATCCTCGTCAGCAGCTCGAACTGGGCGTCGAAGTCGTCCTGTGTCGCCGCGACCCGCGGGTCCTTGACGATCTCGAATGTCTGCGTCTGAAACTCTCTCTGCGAGTCGCCGCCCAGCGTGAGCCGTACCTGATAGGTGCCGGGCGGCGCCAGGGGCTTGAACTCGCGGTCCTCCATCAGCTTGTCGTCCGGCACCTTCTGGGCGTCGGGGTAGCGCATGTTCCAGACGAATCGGTTCATGCCTGGCTCCGCCGGCGGGCGGGGCTCCGGCTTCTTTTCGTCCGAGCCCTTCTCGGGCTCCTTGCTCGAGTAGCTGACGATGAGATTTTCCGCTGCATCCAGAAAGCTCAAGCTAAGGTCGTCCCCGTGATCCGGTCCGAGCCAGTAGCTGACCACGACCCCGTCGGGAGGGTTCTGTCCCGCGTCCAGGAACTTTCGAACGGTCTCTCCATGAGCGCCCTTGGACTCCGTGAACGTGACCGCCGCCCCCAGCGAGAGCTGGTAGTTCTTGCCCTCGGACGGCTTTCGGCCTCTGAACGGCGACGCCAGCCGGTAGGTGGTCCGAGGCTTGAGGAGCTTGAACCGCTGGCCCTGGAGGTCGTCGCTGATCTGATGGAGCTGCGTCACGTCGTCGAGAATCCAGAACGACCTCCCGTGAGTCGCCGCGATGAGGTCGTCGTCCTTGATCTGCAGATCGTAGACCGGCGCCACCGGCAGACCCCGTCCTGAGCCTGTCGAAGGAGACGCCTGCATGGGCTGCCACGAGCCGCCGTCGTCGAACGATACGTAGGCGCCCGTCTCGGTGCCCGCGTAGAGGAGCCCGCGGCGGCCGGGGTCTGCCCGAATTACCCGCGTGAAGTCATCGGCGGGGATTCCTGCGTTGATCTCCGTCCAGCTGGCGCCGTAGTCGTTCGTCTTCAGGAGCATCGGGCGGTTGTCGTCCGCCTTGTACCGGGTCGCGGCCATGTACGCCGTGGCCGCGTCGTGCGGCGACACCTCGATCATGCTGATGAGCGACCACTCCGGCAGCGCGGGCGGCGTGACGTTCGTCCAGTTGGCTCCGCCGTCGCGGGAGATGTGCACCAGGCCGTCGTCCGAGCCGGCCCAGAAGACGCCGGCCTCGTGCGGCGACTCGACGAAGGCGAAGATCGTCGCGTACGTCTCGGCCCCGGAGGTATCCAGCGTCACCGGGCCGCCCGAAGGCCCCAGCTTCGACACGTCGTTGCGGGTCAGATCGGGACTGATCGGCGTCCAGCTGCTGCCCTCGTCTTCCGACCGGAACGCCATGTTCCCGGCCACGTACAGCACTCGCGGGTCGTGGGGCGAAAACTGGATGGGGTAGGTCCACTGGAACCGGTACTTCATCTCGCTGGCGCCGTAGCCGATGTTGATCTCGGGCCACACGGTCACGATGCGGACCTGGCCGGTCCTGTGATCGTAGCGCAGCAGGTTGCCGCCTCCTCCGGGGGAGCTCCCGATGGCGCCCGAGAAGACGATGTTGGGGTCCTCCGGATGGACCGCGATGTAGCCGCTCTCGGAGCTGCCGACGGTGTAGCAGTCGCCCCAGGGGATGGCGCCCTTGTGGGTCCGGGACGGCACGCTTATGGCGGAGTTGTCCTGCTGGGTCCCGTACACCCGGTAGGGAAACTGGGTGTCCGTCGCGACGTGGTAGAACTGGGACGTAAGCTGATTGTAAATGGTCGACCAGGTGTCGCCGCCATTAAAGGAGACGCAGGCCCCGCCATCGTTGCCCTCGATCATTCGCTGGGGATTGCGCGGGTCGATCCACAGATCGTGATTGTCGCCGTGAGGCGTCGACACCTGCGTGAAGTTCTTGCCGCCGTCTATCGACTTGTAGCACTGGTAGTTCAGGATCCACACGGTGTCGGGGTCCTGAGGGTCGGCGAAGACGTGCTGGTAGTACCAGGGGCGGCCCTGCAGGTCCCGGTCGTCGCTGACCAGCTCCCAGGTGTCGCCGCCGTCGTCCGAGCGGTACAGCCCGCAGTCCTCGGCCTCGACCGTGGCCCACACCCTGCCCGACTTGGCCGGCGAGACCGCCACGCCGATGCGGCCCTTGAGCCCCTTGGGCAGTCCGGGGTTGTCGGTAATATCGGTCCAGGTGTCGCCGCCGTCGGTCGAGCGGTAGAGCCCGCTGGCGGAGCCGCCGCTGGACATGCTCCAGAAGGTGCGGCGGGCCTCCCAGATGGCCGCGAAAAGCACGCGGGGATTGTTGGGGTCCATCGACAGGTCGGCGGCGCCGGCGTCCTGACCCTTGGACAGCACATGCTCCCACGTCTTGCCGCCATCGGTGGAGCGAAAAATACCACGCTGCTCGCTGGGTCCGAAGGCGTGACCCAGGGCCGCGACGTAGACGATATCCGGGTTGCGAGGATGGACCCGGACCCTGGCGATATGCCGCGTATCCTGGAGCCCCAGATGCGACCAGGTCTTGCCGGCGTCGGTCGACCTGTACACCCCGTCGCCGTGGCTGACGTCCAGCCGGATGCAGGCCTCGCCCATCCCGGCGTAGATCACGTTCGGGTCTGAGGGGGCGACCTCGATGGCGCCTACAGAGGCGGTCTTGAAAAAGCCGTCGGAGACGTTCTGCCAGTAGGTCCCCGCGTCGTCGGTCTTCCAGACCCCACCGGCGCATGCCCCGAAGTAGAAGACGGCCGGGTTGACCGGGTCTCCGGCAACCGCGACGACCCGTCCGCCGCGCGGAGGCCCGATGCACCGCCACTCGAGCGCGTTAAGCATATTCTGAGTCACGGCCATCGCAGTACCTCGCCTCTGTAGTTGCCATCTCGGAGTCGCACGGCGCGTATTCTCGCATCGGCGGAGCCCCAGTTCAACCCAGAGCTTTCACCGAGGTGCGACCCCCGCGTTGACGCATCACGTCGCGCCCGGCCGGCACCATGTCACCCCGAGCGAAGTCGAGGGGTCTAAGAGGCTTCTGAGCGAGTCAACGCTGGCTCCGCTGTGTAGTGCGCCTGAGATGTCTCGATTCCGCTCGACATGACATTAGGGGAGCCGCCTGCTACCCACTACTTCCCCCCGAACCCCGTTTTTAGCAGGCACTTGACAACTCTGACCCAACTCGTTTAACGTACCTCTGTGAGAGATTTTAGAACCATTCTAATTTGTTAAATCTTTCACAGGCGAACTCCCGAATTACCATTTCCTGGGGGCCACTGGTTGGCAGACCATCTGCAAGAGAGATTGACGGAGATGCGTGCCTCGCTCGCGGAGAAGGGCGTCGCGCTGACGCCGCGCCGCGCCAAGCTCTTGGAGGTCCTGGTCGCCAGCGACCGGCACCCCAGCGTGGGCGAGATTCACGAAGAGGTCAGGCGATACTTCCCCAGCACCAGCCTGGCCACCATCTACAACACAATCGAGCTGCTGAAGGAAACGGGGCAGGTCCTCGAGATCGAGTTCAGCGGCGCCGCCAATCGGTACGATGGGCGAATTCCCCAGGCCCATCCGCACCTGATCTGCGTCGAGTGCGAGAAGATCGAGGACCTGGAGATGGTCGAGCCGAGCGAGCCTCTGGAGGCCATCTCAGCGGCGACCGGATACCGGCTGGTGAATCGGCGGACCGACTACTACGGCGTCTGTCCACAGTGTCAGGCGCGCGAGGGCGGTCAGCAGCAGGCGCCACAAAGCCTGCCCTGAGCATCGTCGAAGGGGATGGTCCAAAGGGTTTTTTCAGCAATCTCGTAGCGCCGAAGAACAAGAAGCCAGGAGGTAGGCATGCCGAACAAAGAAGACATTGCCCTGATGTCCCACCTCATGAGACGCGCCGGGTTCGGTGCGACTCGAGACGAGGTCGAGAGATTGGCCGAGCAGGGCTACGAGGAGACGGTGGAGCAGCTTATCAATCCGACGGCACCGCCGGTCGACGAGTTCTTGCTCTGGCGCTACCATCCCATCACCGAGGTACCGGGTGGGGCCGCAGACCCTGGACAGGCCAACTGGCTCTACCAGATGGTGAACACGGAGCGACCCCTCGAAGAGAAGCTGGCGCTCTTCTGGCATCACGTATTCGCCACCGGCAACGCCAAGGTGGACAACTGCAATCACCTCCTGGAGCAGATCCAGATATTCCGAGACATTGGGATGGGCAACTACCGGAACCTGCTCGTCGAGATTGCCAAGAATCCGGCCATGATCTTCTGGCTGGACAACAACGAGAACCACCGGAACGCCCCCAACGAGAACTGGGGCCGAGAGCTTCTCGAGCTCTTCTCCCTGGGAGTCGGGAACTATACCGAGAAGGACGTCTTCGAGTGCTCCCGCGCGTTCACCGGCTGGACCATCGGCGCCAAGATGCCGCGCTTCCCCTACGGGCGCTTCCCGTGGACCTTCGAGTACAGGCCGGAGGACCATGACTTCACCGAGAAGACCTTCCTGGGGCACACCGGAAACTTCAACGGCGAGGACATCATAGACATCGTCGTCCAGCAGCCCGCGTGCAGCAAGTTCATCGCGCGGCACCTGTACAACTTCTTCGTCGCCGACGAGCCGCAGGTCCCGGCGTGGAACATCGAGGAGCCCAGGGACCCTGAAGCGGTAGAGACTCTGCGCGAGACCTTCGTCAGCTCGGGGCTCGAGATCAAGCCGGTCCTACGCACCATGTTCAACTCCGACTTCTTCAAGGAGTCCACCTACCAGAAAGTCAAGAGCCCGGTGGAGGTCGTCGTCGGGACGCTGGGGCTCACCGGCGATCTGGCCGGCCCGGACCCGCGGCTGGAGGGCATGGGCAAGGAGCCCGGGTACATGGGCCAGGCGATCCTCGACCCGCCCAGCGTCGAGGGCTGGCATACCGGCAAGGAGTGGATCAACAGCGGCTCGCTGGTGAAGCGCGTGAACTTCGTGGCTGACCGCGTCAGCAACACCGAGCTGCCCGGCGTCAAGAGCATAATCAAGAGGGTCGCCGAATCCAACGGCTCGGCCATGACGGCGGAGGCACTCGTCGACCAGTGTCTCGATCTGATGGGGCCGATCGAGATGGGCGAGCACACGCGTAGGGAACTGCTCTCCCACGCGGAGAGCGAGGGCTCCATCTCCTGGGCCACCGAAGAGGACTACGCCCGCTCGTCCCGGCGCGTTGGGGACATGCTGGCCCTGATCGCCGCGACGCGAGAGTATCAGTTCGGCTAAGAGCCGCCAGACCAAAGTCTTGCCGCAGGCAAATCTTGCCAAAAGCAAATCTTGAAGGAGCGCTCGAATATGACTACCAATGGCAATAGCAAACCCCCGGTGCTGGTCGTGTTGCAGCTGACCGGTGGCAACGACTACTTCAACACGGTGATCCCGTACACGGACGGCAACTACTACGACTCCCGGCCGTCGCTTCAGATTCCTCAGGACCGGGTCCTGAAGCTCAACGACGAGCTGGGCCTGCACCCGGCCATGGCCCCTCTGAAGGACAAGTTCGAGCAGGGCGGCATGGCCATCATCCACGGCGTGGGCTACGCAAATTCGCCGCGGTCGCACTTCCGGTCGATGGACATCTGGCACACCTGCGAGCCGGACACGGTCGGGACCGAGGGCTGGCTGGCACGCGCCATCCGCGACATCGACCCGGAGAGTGAGAACCCCATCACGGCGGTCAACATCGGCCAGGGGCTACCTCGGGCGCTGGTGGCGCGAGGGGTGTCCGTGGCCTCGGTGGCAGACCTCTCCACCTACGGCCTGCTGACCAGCATCGAGGAGGAAGCGCAGCGCACCCGGATGCTCGAGCGCTTCGCCAACATGTATGGCCCCGCCCTCGGCACCGGGCCGGTGATGGAGTACCTCGGCCAGACTGGGTTGGACGCGCTCAAAGGCGCCGACATCCTGAAGACAGCGCCCGACACGTACTCCTCGAGCGTCGAGTACGGCGCCAGCCCTATCGCCAGGAGCCTGCGCGACGTCGCGACGATCCACACAGCGGATTTGGGCACGCGAATCTTCTACACGCAGCACGGCAGCTTCGACACTCACGCCGCCCAGGCAACAACCCACGCCCAGCTATGGACCGACGTGTCCGAGGCCATCACCGACTTCTGGGACGACCTTCGCGAGCAAGATGCCGACGAGAACGTCGTCATGTTCCTCTTCTCAGAGTTCGGCCGGCGGGTCCGAGACAACGGCTCGGGCACCGACCACGGCGCGGCGGGCGTCTGCTTCGCCATCGGACCGAAAGTCAAGGGCGGCTGGTACAGCGAGTACCCGGAGACGCGCGCCGAGGCGTTGGAGCAGGGCGACTTGGTCCCGAACCAGGACTTCCGAGGCGTCTACTCCACCATCCTCAACGACTGGATGAAGTTGGACGCCAAGCCCATCGTGAACGGCCAATTCGAGGCGCCCCAGTTCATCAAGACGAACGGCGCATAAGGCCGGGTGTCTGGTCGACGCACAGGGGGACGCTGGACGACCGCGGTTCGGCGGCGCATTCGGCTTGCGGCGCCATCGGACCCGGCCAGTGAAATCTAGGACAGAAAGGTACTGCGATGGAAACTACGACGGTTGCCGGGCGCACCTGGAACTTCGTGAAGGCGATAGGCCGCAACGCGGCGGCGGGCAACGGCTTCACTCAGCCTACCGCGGTCGCCATTGCCCGCGATGGCTCGATGTACGTGCTCAGCCGAGGGCAGGAGGGTGCCGGGGGCGTCGTTGCGCAGAACAAACGCATCGGCAAGATAACGATGGACGACGAGCTCATCGGCGACTTCGGCCGGCAGGAGTTTACGTGGCCGGTGGGTCTGGCGGTCTCGAAGGACGACAAGCTCTACTGCTCCGATGAGTACGGAAACTTTATCGCCTGGTACAGCGCCGACGGCGAGCGCCTCGGCCAGTGGGGAGAGGCGGGCTCCAAAGAAGGCGAGCTCAGCGGCCCCTCGGGCATCGCGTTCGACGCCGACGACAATCTCTATGTCGTCGACAGCCTGAACGATCGGGTGCAGAAGTTCACCAAAGACGGCAACTTCATAACCAGCTGGGGCGGCTCTGGAAGCGGTGAGGGGCAGCTCGACCGTCCTTGGGGCGTAACCGTCGACAAGGACGGCGACGTCTACGTGGCCGACTGGGGCAACGACCGTGTGCAGAAGTTCTCCGGCGACGGCAAGCCGCTGCTCACTTTTGGCGGCGAGCCGGGTCAGGGCGGCGACCTCAAACGGCCATCGGACGTCGCGGTGGACAGCGAGGGCGACGTCTACGTCGTCGACTGGGGCAACAAGAAGGTACAGATCTACGACTCCGAGGGCAACGCCCTGGCGGCGCTGTACGGCGATGCCACCGAGTTCTCGAAGTGGGCGAAGGAGGTCGTCGAGTCCAATCCCGACGTCGTCAAGGCGTACCGGCGTGTCAAGGACCGGACTCCGCTCGGACTGTTCGAGCGCCCCGTAGGCATAGCCATCGACGACGAGGACCGGATCATCATCACCGAAAGCACCCGAGGGCGTCTGCAGGTCTACGCCAAAGAGAAGAACTACCTGGAGCCGCAGTTTAACCTCTAGCCAGGGCCAGCCCTGGACCCGCGAGGGTAGGCTGGGCGCGGTTTTGCCTTTGCCATGCGAGTGTCGCGGCAGGTCGCCGGCGGGTTGAAGCGGACCCGCCAGGGCCAGCCCTGGACCCGCGAGGGTAGGCCGGGGGTTCGAGGTCGGTGCTAAGAGCGATTTCGAGGGCGAATGGCAGCATCCGCCCTCTTTGTGTTACAGGGTCCGCGACGACTCGCTCTTCACCCGGCACCAAGAAGTGAGACCCTGGTGGTATGCTACACACCTATCGCGCGGAGCCAAGGAATCAACGAAAGGAGGCATGACGAAATGCCGCTCTACATGGACGTCCACAAGAACGTAGAAGGTCTGACCGCAGAAGCTGTCGCAGGTGCCCACGCGAGGGACCTGGAGGTGCAAGGGAAGCACGGAGTCGAGTTCCTGAGATATTGGTACAACGAGGCCGAAGGATCCGTCTTCTGTCTGTTTGAGGCTCCAAGCAGAGAAGCGGGCGAAGCGGCGCACCGTGAAGCCCACGGCCTTCTCGCGGACGAGATCACCGAGGTGCACGAAGGCTCGTAGACCTGAAAGATCAGGCTCTGCCGAGGAGTGCTGCATTAGGCCTCTGAAGGGCCCCTTGGCGGGACCCCGCCCGTGGACGGCGGCGGTTGCCGAGGCGAATAGCTACCGCGCGGCCGCCAAAAACCTCACGCACACTGGGCTCGGCACGTGGGCCACCTGGCGCGCCGGGGCGAGCGTGCCGGTGTCGGGGTCGATGCGAAAGGTGACGACGGTGTCGGAGTGCTGGTTGGCGGCCAGCAGGAACTTTCCAGAGGGGTCGATGGCGAAGTTTCTTGGCGTCTTGCCCTCGGTGGGCTGGTGTCCAACGAGGGCTATGCCTCCGGTGTCGGGGTCGATCTCGTAGATGACGATGCTGTCGTGGCCGCGATTGGAGCCGTACACGAATCTCCCCGAGGGCGACACGTGAATGTCCGCCGTGTGGCTGAGGCCGTCGAAATCGTCTGGTAGCGCCGGCACCGTGTTGATCTCCGTCAGGGCGCCGGCGGCCGCGTCGTAGGCCAGCGCTGTCACGGTGGAGTCGAGCTCGTTGATGAGGTAGGCGTACCTGCCGTTGGGGTGGAAGTCGAGGTGGCGCGGGCCGGCGCCGGGATCTGCGTGGTAGGGCGGGTCAGTCGCGACAAGCCTTCCAGTCGAAAGGTCAAGCCGGTAGGCCAAAACCTGGTCGATGCCCAGGTCGGCGGCGAGGGCGTAGCGGTTCGTCGGGTCCGGCGTAATGGAGTGGGCGTGCGGGCCCCTCTGGCGGTCGGGGTCGACGCTGGACCCGGAATGCTGGACAAACTCCGTGGCCGGTCCGAGGCGTCCATCTGGCTGGATGGGCAGCATCCCCAGGCTGCCGGACTGGTAGTTGGCCACGAGCACGTAACGTCCGGTGGCGTCGACGCTCAGATGGCACGGACCATTGCCCTGGGACGGCTGGTGGTTGAGCAGCGTGAGCCCGCCGGTTTTCGCGTCGATGGCGAAGGCGCTGACGCGTCCCTGCGGCGGGCCCTGGACATCGCCTATCTCGCTGACGGCGTAGAGGTGTCGCCGGCCGGGGGCGACGGCCAGGAACGACGGGTTCTTGATCCCGCCGGTTGCCGACGAAAGGCTAAGGGCGCCGGTGTCCGGGTCCATGCGGTAGACGTAGATGCCCTCGCCCTCGCCGCTGGTGTACGTGCCGATGTAGACGGTGTGTTGAAAGTTAGGCGATGCCATCTCGATGGCCTCCGATCGGGCCGCGTCAACCTGGATTTCGCCGGAAGTTCCGGGCTATGCCTTTTGGCTCTGGTCTCGCCAAGTGTGAGACAGCGCATCATAGTGGATGCCTGTACGGCCCATATTGAAAGTCACATTATCCTCCCGCCCGGCATGTTGATCCACGCGCTCATCTCGTGAGGCGGCGTGACGGCCTCGGCTTCGCACACGTATGCCGGCGTAAGCTGATCGATGCACGTTACTCCCATCAGACCCATCGCAATCACGAGCTCATCCTCCAGGATCTCCAGGACACGAACGACGCCCTTTGCGCCGGCCGCCGCAAGCCCGAAGCCCTGGAGCCTGCCGATGGCGACAGCCCTGGCCCCGAGGGCTACCGCCTTCGCGACATCGGCTCCGCGCTGAATCCCACCGTCGACGACGATGTCGGCCCTGCCCCCCACGGCGTCGACGACCTCACGAAGCATGTCCATCGTTCCCAGCCCATGATCGAGCTGGCGCCCACCATGATTCGACACCCATATGACGTCGACCCCACCTTCGACCGCCAGCGCGGCGTCCTCCGCTGTCCCGATGCCCTTGAGCATGAAAGGGAGACCGGCCATCTCCTTGATTCTGAATGCCGTTTCCCAGGTAAGCGAGGCCTGGTGAGATCGGTCGATGGTGCCGCGCCTCGTTGGCGGAGCCCAACCGCTCAGCATCGGCCTCTCTCGTCGGCTGTAGTGCGCGGTGTCTACGGTGAGACAGAGAGACATATATCCAGCCTGCTTCGCCCGGCCGACGATATCTTCGATCCAGGCCCAATCGCCGTGGATATACAGTTGGAAGACCTTGGGGTTTCCGGCGCTCGCCGCTGTCTCCTCGAGACTTGGCTGCGTAACGGAGCTGAGCACGTGCATCGTTCCGAACTCGGCTGCCGCTTTGGTGACGGCGGCGGCTCCCTCGGGTGCGAAGGTTTGTAGTGAGCCGAGAGGAGCCAGCATCACCGGTGTCCGCAGTCTGTGGCCAAGGAAAGTTGTCGAAGGGTCGATGCTCGACACATCCACGAGCACTCGCGGGCGAAAGGCGATTCGGTCGAATGACAGCCGGTTGCGACGCATCGTCGTCTCCGACTCCGAACCGCCGACCAGATAGTCCCATGCACCCTGGGCAAGGTTACGTCTGGCCACCTGAATGATCTGCTCGTTGCTAACGAATTGGGTACTCACCTATTCCTGCACGGTTAGAACGGGGCGATTCCTAGTATATGTCCGCTCGCATCATATCGTCATGGCTCTCCCGCCGTCGAATGAGCCGGCGTCCCCATCTTGACCATGACGATGGGGGCCTCGGGTTGACTCGATCTCTCGGGTTCCAATGCGTCCCAGTTTTGCTGATTGCTGACAGCTATTGAGTTTGCGATTAACCTCGCCCAGGCGGTCGCCGCCCTAGTGACGCCGACGCTCCGTGGGCGGTCGCAAGTCGTCTGTTGAGCTCCAGGGGTTCCACAGTCCATCCCGAGGGTCGCTAACCATTCAGGATTGGACGTCTCCAAGAAAGTCGTGCCCTCGGAGATCAGGGCACCGACGTTGGTGATTGTCGCGCAGGCGAAGTCCAAGTCCGCCACTTATCCAAATAGTGATGTGACCACCCCGACGTTACAGAGCCGTTACAGGGTGGGAGCTCTCAGCACGAAGAAGGCAAGACGGCCGGTCTCGGCCAGGGCGGCTGAGGAGCGACGGGCGTGGCGCCGGGGTCCGAGCCGTGACGCCAATCCATGGTCCAGGGCGGTGAACGAAGAAACGCAGGCGGGCGGACCCGCCCTGCGACCGCTGCCGGCTGTGGAGGCGACAGTCCTTCCAGGGGCGCGCGTCTATGCGCTACTATGGTCCTCATCGAGGACTCCTGCGACACACCTGCCGTGCGATTACGGTGGAGGCGGAGCACCGCCAGGATGACAAGCCCTTTAAGATGTGGAATACGGGCTGATTCTATGGGGAAAACGCCGGGCACTTGTTCTGGAGTGAGGCCCGGGCACCTCTCCTCGACGCTATGCTGGAGGCTGTACAGGAAGCCGGGTGTTCCCCGAAAAAGATCTCTAGACCCTTTGCAAGCGAGAGTTTCAGCCGTACAGATTGGCTTTCCGGCGCTCCCTGATTGACATCTTCAGCGACGTGGACTAGCGTTTCACCGAAAAAGGGGACTCCGATATCGCGATCTACTCCACGGACGCCCACCCCACGGACGGAGGTACCAATTGAATGAGAGTTGGGACGCTAGGCCATCTCGAGTGATTTATCGCCGGTTCGCGCCCGACGAGGCTCTCGTCGCCGGCCTCGACGCCTTTGCGCGCTCGGAGGGCATTCGGTCGGCCGTAATCTCGTCTTGCATCGGCAGCTTGAGCAGCCTGCGGCTTCGGAACCTCTGCCGGGACGATGACGGCGAGTTCGGATTTGAGCGGCAAACGGTCGACGAGATCCTGGAGATTGTAAGCGCGGAAGGATACATTCAGCCCTTGCCGGAGGGTGGCATACGCACGCACGTGCATATTGCCGCAGCCCGTCCTTCAGGCGAGCTCATCGGAGGGCATTGCGAAGAGGCTACGATCTGTACAGGTGCGTTCCTCTACCTCCAGGTCCTCGAAGAAGATCGGGGCGTAGACGGCTAGCGACCCCGCCTCGCTGGCGTCGGCGTGGCGTCGGTGGCGGCCGTTGAGCTGACGTGTTTCGCTTCGGCCGGAGGCGCTGCATGGCAGATCGACAGGCGGCTTTGTACCAGCGCTTTTCGAGGGACACTGTGAACAGACGAGCGGATCTGAGACTTGACGGGAAGGTGGCGATCGTAAGCGGAGCCGGTACCTACGGAGGCGAGGGCGTCGGCAACGGCGCGGCTACCGCGATTCTCATGGCAAGGGAAGGGGCCCGAGTAGTATTGGTGGACGCCGTCTTGGAATGGGCGGAGGCGACTCGCGTCAGGATCGAGGCCGAAGGCGGAGCGGCCATTTCGGTGGTCGCGGACGTCACCAAGCCCGAGGACTGCGGACGCGCAGCGGACGCGGCGGTGGAGAGGTACGGTGCACTTCACGTGCTGCACAACAACGTGGGCGGCGGCGGCCATGGGAACGTCCTCGAAGCCACCGACGACGACTGGCAGCGGAGCGCGGCGGTCAACCTGATGAGCGCCGTTCACATGAGCCGCTACTCGATACCCCACATGAAGTCCACCGGTGGCGGGGCGATCGTCAACGTGTCGTCGGTGACGGCTCTTAGGCCCAAGCGAGAGTCTTCTTCGGTCCTCTACACCGTCAACAAGGCAGCGATCGTTGGCCTAACCCAAGCTATGGCGCTAGACCACGCCGCCGACAACATCCGCGTCAATTGCATCATGCCCGGCCTAATGTGGACTCCAAGGGTCGCGCACGGGGCATCGCATATGCGTGAGACGCGGGAGGCCTCGACTCCACTTCCATTGGAGGGCGAAGGATGGGACATCGCCTGGGCAGCCGTATATCTCGCCAGCGATGAGGCCAGGTTCGTGACTGGTGCCGTCATTCCTGTTGACGGCGGATTCCTGCTCACCAGCGCCCCGAACTAGTACTTAGCGTCTGAGCCCTGATCGGCGACACGATTCGGGTCCTGGAAACCACGACGCCCTAGGCCGCCACCGGCTCCAGCTCAAGCTCCTCCACGAGCCGCGCGGTCTCTTGGAAGGCCAATGCGTCAGGTGGCGCCGCTGGATGGCGGACGTGGGCGCCCTTCCGGAAGACGCCTCTGAGCCGCAGGACCTCCTTGGTCAGGTGATAGGCGATTCCCAGCCCCTGCCCTAGCTGCCGCAAGAGCGGCCCATATCGATTGAACTCTCTCGTCGCCTCGTCGTCGGCGCCTCGCTGGTAGAGGTCCCAGGTGCGCCGGAACACCTCGGGAATCGCACACGCCGGCATCGTTCCGACCGACCCGCGGCGCAGCTCCTCGAGGAAAAAGTTGCCGCCGGCGCCGCCGAAGACGATGAGGTCGTCGCCTCCCAGCGCCTTGGCCTCGGTGACGCGCGGGGGCGTCGGCGGCGTCTCGACCTTGGCGTAGCACGCCTTCTCGCTCTCCCTGGCGATCTGGACGGCCAACGGCGGCGGCACTGGGGCGCTGTCGATGTCCTGGATGAATATGGGCACATCGATGGCGTCGGAGATGCGCCGGTAGTACTCCCGGACCTGGGCGCTGGTGGTTGGAATGGCGGTCGGAGGAATGACCATGACGGCGTCGGCGCCCAGCTCCTGGGCGCGCCGGCTGTACTGGACGGCCAGGTCGGTGCCCGGCGCGCCGGTGTTGACGACGACCTTGACTCTACCGCGCACCTGCTCGACGACCGTCGTCGTCGCCAGGTCTCGCTCGGCCTCCGAGAGCTTGAAGATCTCTGAGGCCATGGCGATGCCGAGGCCGTGTACGCCGGCGTCGATGGCGAACTCGACCTCCCGCTGGAGATCCTCGACCTCGATGCGACCCTTGTCGTCGAACGGCATAGACAGAATTGGATAGACGCCCGTCATCGTCCGGTCAACCATGGGTTCCTCCTTAGGTCGTCAAGAGCCAGACTTGTGGCTTGAGTCGGTTGTGGCGGCCCAGGGTCCATCCCCCCGGTAGCCGTAGAGGCCCCAGTGGGCTAGCGGTGGGTCAGCGCTCGGAGCCGGCTACGACGCACCGCACGTCCTCCACGCCGGTCCGGCCCGATGATGCCAATTCGGCGAGCCGGCGAGCACGCTCGCGCAGCCGATCTGCGCCGACGGCGAGGAGCCGGGGCTCTTCCACCTGCTCGAACCTGTCGTCCCGCTCCTGCCAGCGATGGAGCACACGACCCTGCGGCCTGCCGTCCGCAACCCTGTCTACCTCATGGACCTGGGCGATGCGCCGCCAGAACGAGTCCTCGTCGTCGCCCATCCGTTGGATGTAGACCATGTAGGTAAGGCGAGAGGCGTCCTCATCCGGAACGCCGTTGGTCCGGCAAATGGCGGCGTAGGCATCGTCCACCGAGGGCGCGTGCAGGGCCGTGGAAAGCGAATAGCCCGCCCGCATCGTCTCGAACACCTTCCGCACCGGTGGGCCCCAGATGTAGCCTGGGACCGGCGCCCTGCTGAACTCACCGACCACCAGGTAGCCACCGCCAGCGTCGCGCTTCAGCCGGTCCATCTCCGCCTCGTCGCCACTCAGACGGTGCACTGGCACGTTCGCCGGCACGCAATGCAGCATGGCGTTCGTGACGGTGCTCTTCCCCGCGAACCGCGGCACGGCCACCACCATGAACGAGTGCTGCTCGGCCGCGATGGACGCCAGGGTTGCCGCTATCTCGGCGTTCATCGTGCCGTTGCGAACGAGGTCGACCAGGGTAAGCTCAGACATTACTGTTCCCTCTCGCGGACCAGCCACCATGGTAGCCTACATCGAACGTCGTAGCTATAGCTGCCCTGGCTGGCGTGCGAAAGGCATCGGGCGCGGAAGAGTGGATTTTCCGGCCCGCGTCCGCCGCTTCCATTGGCCAACGCGAGCATATGCTAGTGCTTGGTTGGCAAGAAAGCGATACGTACTTTTCCCCGCCCACCCGCCCGTGAGGTTTATGGTCTGGGGGACAAGCCCCTCGGAGCCTTTCGAGGGTGGGTGGGTAGGATCTATCAAGGTTTATTCAACCAAGCACTCGGCTCCGTCCGCCGTCGACTGGGAGGCCTCGAGGGGATATACTCCTGGGCATCGATGGGTTGCGGAGGTGAGTTACGTGTCGACGACCGGGGTGAGCGAGCACATGTCCGTGAGCGGCCCAATCGATCTGACGGGCAGAGTGGCGATCGTGACCGGCGCGGCTCGCGGTATTGGGCAGGCGATCGCGTGCGCGCTGGCCCGCGAGGGGGCCGACGTGGTCGCGGCCGACCTGCTTTCCGTTGACGAAACCATATCCGACGTTCGCGACCGTGGACGCCGCGCCCTGGGGGTAGGGTGCGACGTGACGAAGAGCGCGGATGTCGCTAAGGTGGTGAACAGTTGCCTCGATGAGTTCGGAAAAATCGACATCCTGGTGAACAACGCCGGCGTGCTGAGTCGAGTCGGACTCGAGGAGACCACCGAGGAGATCTGGTACCGCGACGTAGACGTCGTGATGACGGGCGCGTACCGGATGACCCAGGCGGTGTTCCCGTCGATGAAGGAGCGGGGATATGGCAAGATCGTCAATATCTCCTCGGTGTCGGGAAAGATCGGCGGCGCCGTGTCGAAGTCTTCCGACGGAGCCGACGCGCTCCACGGCCGGTCGGGCCCGGCCTATGCCGCCGCCAAGGGCGGCGTGCTCGCCTTCACAAACTGGGTCGCCAAGGATGGCGGCCGTTACGGAATCTACTGTAACGCCGTCTGCCCCGGGGGCACCGACACGGATATGACCCGCGGCTTCGACTACGGCGTAGAGAGCCTGCCCATCGCGCGGATGGCGAAGCCCGAAGACATCGCGGAGGCCGTCGTCTTTCTGGCATCCCAGGCGTCCAACTACGTCACGGGTCAGGCGCTGAACGTCGACGGCGGGTTGGTCATGGGCTAGCCGCTGAGGCCGCGAGCAAGAAAGTAGCTGAGTAGGAGAATGCCTAATGGCGACGACAGCTTACGAACCCAACGTAGTCCTTTCGACGGAGCAGTTCAACGTGGTGGGCACGCGCCCGATTCGCCACGACGGCCCGGATAAGGTCACCGGAAGAGCCCTCTACGGCGCGGACTTCCAAGCGGCGGGCCTGCTGCACGGGGGAATCCTGCGGAGCCCTCACAGCCACGCCCGCATCAAGTCGATCGACACCTCCAGAGCGGAGGCGCTTCCGGGCGTACGCGCCGTGGTGACCGCCGGCGACCTGCCGGCGACCGAGCCGGGCGGGATGGTGGACTATGGTGAGGGCTCCATGGACCTGGGCTATATGAGGCAGAACGTCCTGGCCCATGGCAAGGTGCTTTACGCGGGCCATGCCGTCGCGGGAGTCGCCGCCACGAGCCTCCACATCGTTGACGAGGCATTGGCACTGATCGACGTCGACTACGAGGTCCTGTCGCCGGTGCTTACGGCGCCGGAAGGCATGGCGGACGGTGCGCCGGTCCTGATCGAGGACCTCCAGACGCAGGAGTTCGGTGAGCGGCTTACGAAGGTCAGCAACGTCGCCGAGCACTTCCAGCACAAGCTTGGCGACGTCGCCGCGGGGTTCGCGCAGGCCGACGTTATCATCGAGCGAGAGTTCAACACGGCCACCGTGCACCAGGGTTACATCGAGCCTCAGAACGTCACGGCACTGTGGAACAGCGACGGAAGAGTCCACGTGTGGACGAGTACGCAGGGCCCGTTCGAGGTGCGCGGCGCCGTCGCGGCGGCCCTCGATCTAGCGGTCTCCCGGGTCAAGGTGACGCCCATGGAGATAGGAGGGGGCTTCGGCGGAAAGTTCCCGCTGTACCACGACCCCGTGGCGGCCCTGCTATCGAAGAAGACGGGGCGCCCGGTCAAGATCGTCATGTCCCGAAAGGAGGTCTTCGAGAGCACGGGACCCACGTCCGGCTCGCAGATCAAGATAAAGATCGGCGCGACGAAAGATGGAAAGATCACCGCCGCACAGGCGTTTCTGGCCTACGAGGCGGGCGCCTTCCCCGGCTCGCCGGTGGGCGCCGCGGCCGAGTGCGTCTTCGGCCCATACGACATACCCAACGTGGTTATCGACGGCTACGACGTGGTCGTCAACAAGCCCAAATCGGGCGCCTACCGGGCTCCCGGCGCCACCAACGCCAGCTTCGCCGCGGAGACGGTGGTAGACGAGCTGGCGCTGAAGCTGGGACTAGATCCCATCGACTTCAGACTGAACAATGCGGCCAGGGAAGGCACGAGAAGGGCCAGCGGTCCGGTCTTCCCTCGGATCGGGCTGGTGGAAACCCTGGAGGCGATGAAGAGCCATCCGCACTGGAGCGCGCCTCTGGAGGGGCCCAACCGCGGGCGTGGCGTGGCCGTGGGGTTCTGGATGAACGGCGGGGCCGAATCCAGCTGCACCATCAGCGTGAACGCGGACGGGACTGTGAATCTAATAGAGGGGTCGACGGACATCGGCGGGACGCGGGTTTCGGTCGCCATGCAGGCCGCCGAGGTCCTGGGCATCAGCGCCGAGGACGTGCACCCCGCCGTCGTCGACACCGATTCCGTAGGCTACACGAGCGGCACCGGCGGCAGCAGCGTCACCTTCAAGACGGGCTGGTCCGCCTACCTGGCGGCACAGAACCTCAGAGACCAGATGATCGAGCGGGCCGCCGCCATATGGGACATCGCTTCCGACACCGTCGAGCTCCGGGACGGCGTCTTCCGGGCGAAGGCCGACCCGGAGCTCAGCATGTCGTTTGCGGAGCTGGCCGCACAGCTTAACGGCACAGGCGGCCCCATAGTCGGCCGGGCCGCCCTCAACGCCACGGGCGTCGGGGGCGCCTTCGCGGGCTGCATATCCGACGTTGAGGTCGACCCCGAGACTGGAAAGGTGGACGTGCTCAGGTTCACCATCGTGCAGGACGCGGGCAAGGCCATTCATCCCAGCTACGTCGAGGGTCAGATGCAGGGCGGCGCCGCCCAGGGCATCGGCTGGGCCCTCAACGAGGAGTACTTCATGAGCGAGGACGGCCGGATGATGAACTCCAGCCTGCTGGACTATCGGATGCCGACGAGCCTAGACCTGCCGATGATCGACACGGTGATCGTGGAGGTGGCCAACCCCGGCCATCCATTCGGGGTCCGCGGCGTGGGCGAGGTGTCGATCGTACCCCCTCCCGCCGCCGTGGCCAACGCGGTGCACCGGGCGATCGGCGTGCGAATGGACCGGCTGCCGATGAATCCCGTCGCGGTGACCGAGGCTATCTGGAAGCATCAGAAAAAGTGATCCGCCGCTGAGTCCACCGACCGTCCGGTTGGCGTAGGCCCGGCAGGCTGCTGACGCTTGAAACCCTCGATGAGGACAGGGTACGAGAGTTCATCAGCCGGAATCTGAACAGGTGAAGCAGCAGGCTTAGAAGGGTGGTAGATGAACTTGCGCCAGATATTACGACGCACGAGCCTACTATTAGGGTTGATATCTATCGTGCTGGCACTGTGGGCAGGGACTCACCTCCAGCACATCCTGGATGATGGTGGTGGGAGGCATGTGGGCGAAGCGTCGGTCTTTATCATTGTGGCCCTGCTAGTGTTCGTGGGTTCCCGATACGGGTCAACGCAAACTGCCACCTCGTGAAGAGACGAAGGTCAGCCGGAACCGGGCGGCTCACGGAGTTCGAATGACGCAGCCTTTAGTCCTGCAGCTCGACGTCCGAGCCCCGATGAGGGACGGTGTCTTGCTGTCCTGCGACATCTATCGGCCAACGGTCGGGGCGCCCTTCCCAACGCTGCTCATCCGCACCATCTACGACAAGCAGCAGGAGCGGTACGTCGCGTGGACTCGCAGGTTCGTGGAGAGGGGATACGCGGTGGTAATGCAGGACTGCCGAGGTCGCCACGACTCGGATGGCCCCTGGGAGCCTTACGTCAACGAGGCCAACGACGGCCACGACACAATCCAGTGGATCGGCTCCCAGCCCTGGTGCGACGGCAACGTGGGAATGTTCGGCATCTCCTACGTCGGGTTTACGCAGACGCTGCCGGCGACGCAGCGCAGCCCGTACCTGAAGGCACTGGTCCCCATCGCCTCGCAGCAGGACAACTTCGGGCACTTCTATGTCGATGGCGCCCTCCAGCTCCACGTCGCCATGAACTTCGTGAACATGGCGGGGCGGACCATGAAGCGCGAGTCCACCAGCCTGCTAGATTGGGATGTGCTCTGGCGAAGGTTGCCGCTGGAGTCGGCGCTGGACGACATCGTGGACCTGCCGTTCTACAGGGACGCCGTCCGCCACGCTACGTACGACGAGTTTTGGAGCGGGTATGGGCTCAGAGGCCGGTACGGGGAGGTTGAGACGCCCGCTTATTTCATCACCGGGTGGTACGACAACCTGCTTCACGAGGCGTTCAAGCTCCATACCGGCTGGAGGACTCAGTCCCGCACGGACGAGAGCCGCCGGCGCACCCGGCTGCTCGTTGGCCCGTGGAGCCACTCGAACATCGGCGGATGCGAGCCCTTCGGCAGCATCGACTTCGGCCAGGCGGCCGCGCTCGATATCGTCGAAGAGCAACTGCGGTGGTACGACCGGCGGCTGAGGGGGATCGACAACGGCATCGACGACGAGCCGCCAATCCGAATCTTCGTCATGGGGGAGAACGCCTGGCGGTCCGAGGTCGAATGGCCTCTTGCCCGTACCGAGTTCACCAGGTTCTACCTCCACAGCCTCGAAGCCGCGAACTCCCTCGCGGGCGATGGCACTCTTAGCACGACGCACCCCGAGGCGGAGCCCGCCGACACATTCAGCTACGATCCCAACGACCCCGTTCCGACTCTCGGTGGGTCTTACATGATGCTCGCCAATAGCGGGCCTTGGGACCGCCGCCCCGTGGAGCGGAGGGACGACGTTCTCGTGTACCGATCGGCTCGACTGGAGGAGGACGTCGAGGTCACCGGGCCGGTTGAGGTGACTCTCTACATTTCGTCCGATGCCCCCGACACCGACTTCTCAGCGGCGCTCGTAGACTGCTACCCCGACGGCAAGGCCGTGGTCCTTTGCGAGGGGATACGCCCCGCCCGGTGCCGGAAGTCACTGGCGCACCCTACGCCTATCGAGCCCGGAGAGGTCTACGAGCTCCGCATAGATCTCTGGGAGACCAGCAACCTGTTCAGGCGGGGACACCGCATCGGCCTGGAGGTCTCGAGCAGCAACTTCCCGCGCTTCTCCAGGAACCTCAACACGGGCGCCGCTCCTGGCATCTCAGCCGACATGAGAGTGGCGAATCAGACGGTCTACCACGACGCTCAGCGACCGTCCCACGTGACGCTGCCAATTATCCCCAGGGACAGGCGTTGAGTGCATCGTAGGCTCAGAGTGCCCTGAACGCGATGATCAAAGGATACCCGATGACAGTGACAGACCGAGCTCTGATGGCCCACCTGATGCGCCGGGCGGGGTTCGGCGCCACGCCCGAGGAGATCGACGTATGCGTTGCAGACGGGTATGAGGCGACCGTCGAGGCGTTGCTGAGCCCGGAGGCTCCGCGGTCGCTGCCCGAAGATATCATCCGCCGCTACCACGTAGACCAGTCGGAGTTGCGGCTCGTCGATAGCGCGGTGGCCAACTGGCTGTATCGGATGGTCTCGACGGACGCGCCGCTGGTGGAAAAGATGGCGCTGTTCTGGCACGGCCTGTTCGCCACCGGCGAGCGGAAGGTCAATCAGGTCAAAACTCTAATGAGTCAGATCGACATGTTCCGCCACTGCGGCCTGGGCGACTTTCGCACGCTGTTGGTCGCGGTCTCGAAGGACCCCGCGATGATCTTCTGGCTCGACAACAACGACAACCACACGGATTCCATCAACGAGAACTTCGGCCGGGAGCTGCTCGAGCTGTTCTCGATGGGGATCGGAAACTATACCGAAGAGGATATCAAGGAGTGCGCCAGGGCCTTCACGGGCGGGACGATACAAAACGCCGAGTTCATGGCTCTCAGGTCCCACAAGGCGTCTATCTGGCCCTACGGCCGGGTGGCTTGGCAGTACGAGTATAGGCGCGACGACCACGACGGCGGCGAGAAAACCGTTCTCGGGCAGACCGGCCGGTTCGAGGGCGATGACGTTGTGGACATCATCGTACGCAACCCGGCGACGGCGGCTTTCGTGTGTTCCAGGCTATTCCAGTTCTTTGTCGCCGACGAGATCGACGATGAGGGGCGGGCGCTGGTCGATGCGATGCAGCGCACTTACTTCGACTCCGGCCGTGAGATTCGCGCGGTTCTGAGCACCATGTTCCTCTCGGAGCTCTTCAGGTCCGAGCAGGTGCGCTTCGCCCACGTGAAGAGCCCGGCGGAGATGGTGGCGGGCACACTCAGAGCGGCCGATGCGCTGGCCTGGCCGACTCTCGAAGCGTGGGAGGCGGCGCTGGTGACGGGATACATGGGGCAGGAGCTCCTGAATCCTCCCAGCGTCGAGGGCTGGCACGAGGGCCGAGAGTGGATAGATAGCGGCGCATTGGTGGAGCGGGTCAACTTCGCCGCCAGGTACCTGGGCGATCTGGCGAAACCGGGCGTTCGGGCGTTGGTCGAAAGACTCGCGTCCGAGCGGAAGGGGCGCATGACCCCGCGCGAGCTTGTGGACGGCTGCCTCGATCTGCTCGGTCTATCGTCCGTTGCGAGGGACACCCGCGAAGCCCTCGCCGACCATGCCGCCGCCGAGGGAGACCTCGACCTCGCCGACGTGGCGTCCGACGAACGGCCTCAGCAACGCGTCGCGGAGATGCTGCGCCTCATCGCGTCCACCAGAGAGTTTCAGCTGGCATAGGGCGGTCTAGCCCTGACTTCCGGTTCTGATCTGCGCTCCGGCGCGCTCTTCTTGCAGAGTCAGGAACACGGAGCTGTCTCGATCCCCCAGTCCACGGGACATCGCTTCCGACATCTGCTCGGCGGACGCCTCGGCCAGCTTCATCGGGACCCCAAGCGCCTGCGCCAGCTCGGTCGCCAGGGTCATGTCCTTGTTCGCGACCTTCAACGCGAACCGGGGCTCGAAGTCGCCCTGAAAGAGGGTCGCCGGCAAGCGGACGTGCAGATCGAAGCTCCTGCCGATGGCGCACCTCTGAAACACGTTCACGAGGATAGCCGGGTCGACACCGGCCTTGACGGCGAGCGTCATGCACTCGACCATGGCCAGGTCGATGGAGAACCCCGCGCAGTTGTGCGCAAGCTTGCAGACGCATCCCGCGCCCACGTCGCCGACGTGCATTACGGTCTTCGCCATCGAGTCGAGGACCGGTCTGACCTTCTCAACGACTGTCGCATCCCCTCCGACGAGCATGACCAGGTCCCTGGTCCGAGCGCCCTCCATGCCTCCGCTGACGGGGGCGTCGAGCGTGTCCACGCCCTTCGTCGCCAGCAGGTCACGGAGCCGCCGGACGAGAGACGGAGCGTTGGTGGTGTGATCGACGTAGACGGACCCAGGCACCATACCCGCCGCGATTCCGCCTTCGCCAAGTACGACCGGCTCCACCTCCTTGGGCCCGGGCAGGCAGGTGCAGACCACATCGCATCCGGTCGCGACCTCGGCCGGCGACCCTGCCCAGATCGCGCCCTCCGCGACCAGGGACGTGGCCGCGTCCCTCCTCAAATCGTGGACAACCAGCGTATGTCCTGCCCTGATAATCTGCTCGGCCATGGGTTTTCCGATATTGCCTATCCCGATGAATCCCACTCGCATGGCTTCCTCCCCGACCCGATTGGGCTGATGCATCTTACCGAGGCAGCCGATCGCTCCGCAACGCGATTTTCCAAGATGAGTTGCAATGGCGAAAGCGTCGCGGTAAGTTACTCACCGGGGCGGCGCGTCCTACAAGCGGCACAGTCGCGTGTTGGACACATTAGGCCCTGCGGCTCGTCAGTGGGGACAAGAATTGACCATGCCTTCAGCCTTCGCTCTTAGGTACAGCCATACGATCGGCATCGTCGCCATGGAGGGACGGGGTTTCAGCAACCCCGTCGACGTCGCTATCCGCAGCGACGGCCGCATGTACGTCCTCAGCAGGACCAACCCCCTGCAGACCTACGGCATCCGGGTCGGCATCTGCGACCTCCAGAGCGAATACTATGGCGACTTCGGGTCTTATGGCTCTGGGGACGGCCAGTTCGTTTGGCCCACCGCGCTGGCCTTCGATCGGGACGGTAACCTCTACCTCGCCGACGAGCACAACCACCGGATCTCGGTGTTCGACGGCTCGGGCCGTTTCCTGTCCATGTGGGGGACCCACGGAAGCGGCGTCGGAGAGCTCCACGCGCCTTCGGGCCTCGCCTTCGACGCGGACGACAACCTGTACGTGGTGGACTCCCGGAACAGCCGCGTGCAGAAGTTCACGAAGGCTGGCGCATGGCTGCTGTCGTGGGGGACGGAGGGTGGCGGCGCCGGAGAGTTCAACCTTCCCTGGGGAGTTGGCCTGGACTCGCATGGGCACGTGTACGTCGCCGACTGGCGCAACGACAGAATCCAAAAGTTCTTGCCGGACGGGACCTTCGTGGCGTCGTTCGGGGAGCCGGGACACGACGATGGACAGTTTCATCGCCCATCCAGTGTTGCCGTGGACAGGGCGGGACACGTGTACGTCGCTGACTGGGGTAACGAGCGAGTGCAGGTGCTGGACGCGGACGGCCGATTCTTGCAGAGGCTGCGTGGGGAGGCGACGCTGTCCGTATGGGCGCGGCAGTTCTACGAGGCGAACTGGGACGAGAAGGCGGCCCGAGAGGCCTCCGAGCTGATGCCCAAAATGACCGAAGAGGTCGCGACCGCCCACGAGGAGTCCGCCCGGGTCGAGCCCTACTTCTGGGGCCCGATCTCGGTAAAGCTCGACGAGCAGGGCAGGCTATACGTCGTCGAGAGCAATCGGCACCGGATTCAGATATATGCCAGGGCGCCATAGGGACCAGATGCAAGACTTCCTGACATCTAAAACTTGCCACCTCAGTCCTCTGGTTCCTCCTGGTCGTGGCCCTCCTCGTCACATCCTGGAAGCCAATTCGTGAGGGTCTGATACCGTCGCTGTCGGGCTTGAAGTCGAAGGGTCGAGCCTTCCTTCGTTCAAGGCGGGAAGGCTCGGATGTGGTCCTGGCGGACGACCCGGACGCCGAGCCTCGGATAGCAGATCAGCCTCCGTCCCATGGCACCGCCTCAGCCATTCAGGTACCGACGCATGCGTCATGCGTGGATAATCTGCTATTCAGCGCAGCCCCAGGACGGTCTGGCGCTTGCGGCCGTAACGAGATAGGGTACTGCGGTCAAGGGGGAATCTCGGTTGAGCTGGTCGCATGGAGGTGCACCGTATGATTCCTGGACAAGGGGAGCCGGCCATCACAGGGGCCGGAACCCCGTCACCCGTGTCGACGCGCACCGGCGACATCGATCTTGCCATTCTCTTACTGGCGGATGGTTTCAGACCCGACGTCCTCAAGGCGTTGTGCGCATCGGGTGACCTGCCAAACATTACACGTCACCTCCTCGCGGAAGGCTCCTATCACGAAGGGGTCACAGTTCTGCCGAGCGTTACGAACGTAGCGTATCTGCCCATGCTTACCGGCCAGTATCCCGGGACCGCCAACATACCGGGCATCCGCTGGGTGGAAAAGTCTCGTTTCACCTTCAACAACGGGGTCGTCAAAGGCCACCGTTCTTACATTGGGCCGGCTCACCTCCGGTTCAACGGCGACCTGCCCAATGGGCTGGAAACAATGTTCGAGCTGTGCCCCGGCTCGCTGGCTATACGCAGCGACATCCACCGCGGACTCGCTCCAGGGTTCAGCCGTTTCCATGGCAGTTCGATACCTTTCATGTTCTTTTCCCACTACCTCAAGCGGGCGGATTTTATCGACAAGTTTGTGCTGGGGAGCCTGCTGCGTGCCCTCCGGAAGATGGATGACAACTGGCCCCGATTCATTTTTTTCCCAATGCTCGACGTCGATACCGCGTCACACGCCCACGGCCCCGAACACCGTCGGACGCTCGACGCCTATCGGCGAATCGACGCTGCCGTCGGCACCCTGGTCGACCGTCTGAGACGCATCGGCGTCTGGGACAGGACCCACCTCCTGCTCTCAAGCGATCACGGCCACACCGAGACGGCCGAACACCTGGATCTGAGCCGACTGCTCTCACATCTCGGCTACAGGGTTTTCGAGCACCCCAGCATTTTTCGGCGTGTTGCGGACGCCGCCGTCGCGATCTCCGGTAACTCCTTCGCCAACGTTTACGTATCCTCGGATGGCAAGTGGGAAAGGCCGTCGGTCGGCGACGAACTGGAAGGCGAGCACGGGCGATTGCTCGAGGCGCTTCGCCAGCGGACCGAAATCGAGTGGATCGCCTACCGGCACAGCGGTGGAGCGATTAAGATCGTGTCGCGATCGGGGACGGCTCTCCTGAGCAAGGACTGTGAATCCTACATCTATGGCTACGACGGCTCAGACCCCTTGCAGCTTGGCCTTCCTCGCACCGCGATACACGAGGCCGATGCGCTGGAGTTGACTGCGGATACCCGGTTTCCCGATGCCCTGGAGCAGATATGGCAACTGTTCACGAGTCAGCGGACCGGTGACATTGTGGTAACAGCCAGACCAGGATACGATCTGAGAGGGCGACGTGAATGGCCTGAGCATCGGTCGTCGCACGGCGCGTTGTGCAGCGAGCACATGAATGTGCCCATCCTGAGCAACCGTCCGTTGTCGTCGAGTGGGCCGGTGCGGACGGTAGACCTTTTCCCGACGATTATCGAGTCCTTGAACCTGACCCCTGCAAAACCCCATTCCGGACGAAGCCTATGGTGACAATTTCCGATGCCTTCGCCGGTTGCCAGGTACTGTCTGGCGGTTCCGTAGCCATTTTCACAGTTTGACGAGCTTCGTTAGGCGCTGCTACACTCCCTGCGCTCGAGCAAGGCTCGCCAGGGCAAGATACATCGCGTACTCGCGCCGTTCGCGAAGGGCAAAGACATGCGAATACGCGCACCCTGCCGAGCTAGTCATCGTCGGTGCAGCTACGGCGCAGCAGCCAGGGCCCCGGCTTCAGGAGTCCAGCATTCATGACCAAGCCCTCACGAATCCTCGTGGTTGGGCGGCACGAGGGCACCACGCACAGGATTACGCGGACCCTGGAGGCTGACGGCCACATCGTAACGTCAACTCTGAGTGACGCCACCGCCCTGGACCTGGCAAGCTCTTCCTACTTCGACGCGGTTGTAATCGGAGCCGGTGTCTCTCATGCGGACGTTCGCTACTTGAGCACAAAGATTCAAGGGAAGAATTCCTCGACTGCGATAATAGTCGCCCACGGGCCCGAGTCAGTATTGTCGCAGCTCCGGCAAGCCTTCAAAGAACGCGCGAGTGCGGACTCGACCTAAGAGCTGCTGCCACCGGTGCGCACATCGCGGCGGCGCCCCGGCCGGGTGCGGCCCGGCCCTCCCTATCCAGCGACCCTATGCCGCTTGTGAGGGCCTTGGGTCACGGTGGCCTTGAAGTCCAGCTTCCATTCGCACATCTTCTTCCCGCTGATGATGATGAGCGACGGCTTGCCCATGTCAGAGTCGCCGAACTGGAACCTGGTGGCGCGTGGACCGGTCACGCAGTAGGGTCCGAGGCTGGCAATGGCGTCCCGAATTTGTTGGTAGGCAAGGCCCAGACGGCCGCGGAGGACGTCGCCGCCTAACCGCTCTTACGCATTTGTTTCGGTAGCACGGCGTAAGATTTGACTGCGTCTTGAGAGGGTGTATGGTACGGCCATCATCGATTCACGGCTAGTTCAGGCCGCACCGGGAGCACACGAATGAAGGACGAGCGAGAGATCTCGGACCTCCCGCTGGGCCCCTATCGAGTCTTGGACTTGACCGAGGGCGGCTTCAACTGGTGCGGCAAGGTCCTCGCCGACCTGGGAGCCGATGTCATCAAAGTGGAGCCACCCCAGGGCAGTCCCACCAGGTCCAGAGGCCCATTCTACCTTGACGATCCTAACCCGGAACGCAGCCTTTTTTGGTATGCCTACTGCCTGAACAAGCGCGGTATCACGCTCGATCTGGAGACAAGAGATGGGCACGATATCTTCACAGACCTGGTGCGCAAAAGCGACTTTGTCATAGAGTCCTATCCGCCGGGCTATCTGGACGAATTGGGCTTGGGCTACGACCGCCTAAGCTGCGCAAACCCCGGCCTGATAATGACGTCCATTAGCCCCAACGGCCAAACCGGCCCGCACGCGCAGCATAAGGCCCCGGACATCGTGGCCTGGTCGATGGGCGGCATGCAACACCTCGCCGGCGACACAGACCGCCCGCCTGTAAGGATCGGATTTCCCCAGGCGGAGCTCAACGCGGGCGCCCAGGCTGCAGCCGGCTCCATGGTGGCTTTCTGGCACCGTCAGAGAACCGGCGAAGGGCAGCATGTGGACGTATCTATGCAGGTGGCTGTGATCTGGACATTGATGAGCGCCACGGCCTTCCCTCCCCTCCACAACGTGAACCTAGAGAGGGCTGGGGCCTATAGGACCGGCGGCGCCGTACGCACCAAGGGTGTATTCCCCTGCAAAGACGGCTATGTCAGCGTCGTTTTCAATGGCAGCGGCTTCATATCCCCCATGGTCCGCTGGATGGAAGAGGAGGGCGTGACACCGGAGTTCATGGCATTGGGGAACTGGGACTCCTGGACTCCCGGCGAGCTGTCGGCCAGGGGTGACGAGGGCCTGGCGGAGCTTCGTGCCTTAGAGCAGCATATAGGAGAGTTCCTGATCACGAAGACCAAGGTGGAGCTGTTCCAGCGCGCCCTGGAGCACCGCATATTGCTAGCGCCGTGCAATACGGTCCAGGATATCTGGGAGAGTCCCCAACTCAAGGCGAGAGGTTTCTGGACACAGATGCACCACCCTGACCTCGACGCGTCACTCACCTACACCGGTCCCTTTATCAAGTTCAGTGAGACCCCTATCCGGACAAGGCATCTGGCACCCCGCCTTGGCCAGCACAACTATGAGGTATTCGTCACGGAATTGGGCCTCGCCGAGGACAGGATGACTCAGCTTCAGGCGCAGGGAGTGATATGAAAACATGCGAGGCGAACCCGTGACCGCGGCCATGGCCTTTGAGGGTCTGAGAGTGCTGGATTTCACCTGGGTGGGAGTGGGCCCCATCACCACGAAGTATCTGGCCGACCACGGGGCCACGGTAATCCACATCGAGTCGGTATCACGCCCCGATGTGCTCCGCGGCGTACCACCCTTTAAGGACGCGCGGCCCGGGATCAATCGGAGCCAGTTTGCAGCCAACTTCAACACCAGCAAGTATGGGCTGGGCTTGAACATGTCCGTGCCGCAGAGCCGAGAGTTGGTCGAACGGATCATCGGCCGATGGCAGCCCGATATTGTCGCCGAGAGTTTTACCCCCAAGACCATGCGCAACTGGGGCCTCGATTACCAGGCCGTCCGGGCCATTAAGCCCGACATCATCTACTTCAGCACTTGCCAGATGGGGCAGACAGGACCCCATGCCCGGTACGCGGGTTTCGGGCAGCTGGCCGCTGCGCTGGCGGGCTTCTACCACATCACCGGCTGGCCCGATCGTGGCCCCTCCATCCCCCAGGGAGCCTACGCTGATTTCGTCAACCCGCCCAACGCCCTCGCCGCCATAGTTGCCGCTCTGGAGTTCCGCCGGCGTACCGGCAAGGGCCAGCAGCTGGACCTCTCTCAGTTCGAGTGCGCAACGCAGTTCCTGGCCCCAGTCATCATGGACTACCTGGCCAACGGCCACGCCATGGAGCGCCAGGGCAACCTGGACATAGACTACGCGCCCAACGGGGTCTATCCCTGCATGCCGGAAGGTACGACAGAGTCCTTGTGCGCTATCGCAGTGACCTCCGACGAGGAATGGGAAGCCCTATGTACCGTCATGGGCAACCCCTCCTGGACACAGGGGAGCCGCTTCTCCACAGCGGCTGGCCGCAAGGAGAGCGAGCAAGAGCTGGCTCTCCTTCTGGGGAAGTGGACGGCCAACCACAGAGCTCACGAGCTCATGGACCTCTTGCAAAGGGCGGGAGTGCCCGCCGGCGTCGTCCAGAATCAGTCCGACCTATGGAACGATCCCCAGCTAGCGCACCGCGGCTTCTTTCAGTGGCTCGACCACACAGAGTGCGGCCCCATGCCATACGACGGATTGCAATTCCTTCTCTCCAAATCTCCCGGGGCGCTGCGTATGGCCCATGCGCTAGTTGGAGAGCACAACGAGTTGATCCTCAAGGAGTTCATCGGCCTCACCGACGATGAGGTCGCTGACCTGGTGGCCCAGGAGGTCCTGGAGACGTCTCTCTAAGAGCCGGGGCGCCGACTATGCCGCCAAGGAAACGCTCATGGTAATGCCTCTGGACGGAATCAAGGTGGTGGACCTGACCCGGCTAGCCCCGGGCCCCTTCTGCACCATGGTCATGGGCGACATGGGTGCAGAGGTGATTCGCGTGGAGGAGCCGCGGCGCTCCTCCCAGTTAGCTGAAGAGGGCGGGAACGCCGGCATAGCAGATGCTGGCGACCAACGCCGTGCTGCGGCTTTCAACGCCCTCAACCGCAACAAACGCAGCATTGCGCTGGATCTGAAGCGCACGCAGGCCCAAGAAGCATTAAAACGCCTCTGCCAGGATGCCGATGTGTTTGTGGAAGGGTTCCGGCCAGGGGTAGTCCAGCGGCTGGGGTGCGACTATGACACCCTCAGCGCCGCCAACCCCCGACTGGTCTACTGCTCAATATCCGGCTATGGACAGGACGGCCCCTATCGCGACTTGGTAGGTCACGACATCAACTACCTGTCCATCGGAGGCGCGTTGGGTCTCATTGGAGAGGAGAATGGACCACCGGCCATACCCTACAACATCATCGCCGACTACGCCGCTGGAGGCCTGCAGGCCGTCGTGGGCATCATGGGCGCGCTGTTGGCCAGGGAGAAGATGGGACGGGGCCAGTACGTGGACATCGCCATGACCGACGGCGTGGCCTATATGCTGGCGGCGGTGGCATCGGACTTCTTCCGAACGGGCATAGTGCCCCGACCCGGGGCGATGCCCCTGAACGGGGGCGCGCCCTACTACAACACCTATCGATGTAAGGACGGCAAGTACCTGAGCATTGGGTGCATCGAGCCCGGGTTCTGGGAAAACCTATGTAGGGCACTGGGTACGGAGGAGTTCATTCCGCATCAACACGAACAGGAGCGCTACCCGGAGATCTTCGATCGGTTCCGACGAATATTCCGCACCTACACGCGTGACGAGTGGTGGGAGACACTGCGTCGTGCCGGTGACGTGGCAGTCGGCCCGGTGTACTCCCTGGACGAGGTGTTCCAGGACCCTCAGATACGCCACAGGGAGATGAGCCAGGAGGTAGGCCAAGTTGATGGGGAACCGGTCCGCCAGGTTGGAGTAGGCCCCAAGCTCTCCCAGACGGCAGCGAGGGTACGTCGCACTGGGCCTATGTCTGGTGAGCATACGCAAGAGGTGTTGCGTGAGCTCGGCTACAGTCAGGATCAGATCGCCGATATAGTTCAGCCCGGTCACTCAGAGTGATGCCCGGCCGGCGCTGTGGGAAAAACTGTCGGACGCGACTTTGCCGGATCTGACCTTCCTTCAAGCAAGCTCACATGGCAAGTTCACGTCGCCTACAACGCTTCCCGCCGGACTCAGGCGGCAGTTTGACGCCATCGGGACGTCGCTGCTAGACTGCCTCCACCAGCGAGCGAGGCTCCTCAATGCGCTGTCCTACGACCAGTACGAAAGCGCATCGTCTCTGAGCCTTGCATAGGTCGCCAGTTTCCCTGACGTCCGGGTCTTCACCACGCCCTCGTCCTAGGAGGTCATTCATGACGGACCAGCTACCCGGGCCTGACACGATTAACAAGCTTCGAACCGGAGCTGATCAGTCCTTCGCCATGCTCGCGGGCATGCAACTGGACGTGTTCACGCCGCTGAAAGATCGACCGATGTCGTTGGAGGAGCTGGCGAAGACACTCGACGTCCGCCCGTTGAAATTGAGGCCTCTGCTCTACTCACTCGTATTAGCCAGTCTGTTGGAAGTGGAGGACGAGCGATTCTCCAACACCCAGGAGGCAGAGCGCTTCTTGGTTCGCGGCAACGCTGACTACCTCGGCGGGATGCATGCACGGTTGGCATTAGGATGGGAGGCGACACTCAAGACGGCAGAGTCCATCCGCACAGGCACCCCTCAGGCCAAGCTGGACTTCTCTAATGCCTCAGAAGATGAGCTGGAGTTCTTCCTTCGTAGCCTCCAAGGCGGCGCCGAGTCGAGCGGGCACGAGCTGGCCCGCCTTGTCGACCTGTCGTCGGTGCTCACCTTCGCTGACATCGGAGGGGGCTCGGGAGGACTCGCCATGGCAATCACCAGGGAGTGCCCCCATATCACAGCGACCGTGATAGAGCTGCCAGGGGTGGCTCCCATCACACAGCGGATTATCGACGGAGCTGGACTGAATGGACGAGTGGAGGTCGCTGTCGGGGATGTGCTTGAACGGCTGACCGCCGGTCCGTACGATGTTGTCGCCCTCAGGGCTCTAATCCAGGTTCTGTCCCCTGATGACGCGGTGCGCGCGCTAACGAATATCCGTCCAACGGTGAAGCCCGGGGGCGCCATCTTCGTCATCGGCCACATCGTAGAGAACTCTCGACTTTCGCCCGCCGTCGCAGTGGGCTTCAGCCTCATGACGCTGAACATCTACGATGAGGGCCAGGCTTACACACGGCAAGAGTACCTAGAATGGCTGACCGAGGCTGGATTCGAAGACGGCAATATCACGTCTATGTCCGGCGGGCTGACGCTCGTATCCGCCAAGAATCCGGTATGACGCCACTGATGGCGCGTGCTGAGCCGGAGGGAGATACTGGAGGATAGCACCCCACCTGCCTCTCGTGACCTTTTGCCTAATAGCGCGGCACTGAACTGGCCCGTTTCGACTTCACCCCAGGTACCGCGGTGACGACGCCTTGGCCTCCCCTCCCGTGCCAGCGTATCTCGATTAGCCCATCCCGGCTGGGCCCGGGAGACGGCGCTGACCCGCTTCGCGCGGAGGCCTCTACATCGATTTCCGCTGACGTGTAACCGCGCAAGTCCCCTATCGAGCTCAGCACAACCCTCGACTCCTCGAACCCCACACCACAGGAGTGATCGGCCATCCATACCATGAAGCCTCAGTCGCGTTACATGAGCGTTACAAGGCTCGAGGTCCATAAGACCTTCGCGGAGCAGCCGGGGCCTGAGCGATATATTGTTCTCGGCCTGCTCCATGACCTGGACGGTCTGAGGGGAACCGGTGCTCCGTCCAGACTCACACTGAACGGTCCGACACAGCTGTGGTGAGGCCTCCCGCCCGAGCACTTCGCCATGTTGGTGCCGGCGAATGCGGGTAGCCCGCCTTGCGGCGGAAGGCGTAGACGTAGCCGTGAACCGCCGAGCGCAGAGGCTAGGCGAGCACGCGGCAGACCTGCCGACTCGGGTCGCTACAGAGTATCAGCGTCCCATCGTGGGACGTTAGGCCGTCAAGCGGGGCCTCGGGCACATGGACCTCGTCCAGCACTGCGCCATTATCGGAGTCCAGCCTGTGGGCCGTACGATGGGTTTCTCGGCGAAGCGGCCGGCTCTCATGGCCCCAACGCTAGGGCAGCGGTACCGTACACACCCGGCGGGTCACCGCGCAGCAGAACCAGATGTTGTCGTCGTGGAGCGTCATGCCGTGTACCTCGGGCGCCGGAACGTCGATCTCATCCAGCACGTCACCGTCGTCCGGGTTCAGCCGGTGGATCTTGCCCATCTGAGTGTCGCCCAGCCACATCTCCCCTTCGCGCATGAAGAGCCCGTGGGGCCGGGTACCCGGGGTGGGGATCGAGCGCTTGACCTCCATCGTCGCCGGGTCCATAAGAAAGACCTTCTGGGCCGGCGGGACGGCCACCCACATGTTGTCGTCGTCTACCCACTCCATCCCGTGGGCGCCCGTGACTCGGCTCCGATTGGGATCGCCGAAGACGACGACGCCCTTGCCGGGGGTGTCGTAGCGTTCCGCCGTCGTGCCGTCCCGATTGAGCTTGAACAGCTCGCAGCTGTAGGTCGAGGCGACCCACAGCATGCCGCCCCCCTCGGTCACGCCGCTGGAGTGCTCCGTTCCCGTAGGCAGGTCCTCGATCACCGAGCCGTCGTCCCAGCTCAGCTTGTAGAGATGGTTGTCCGTCTGGTCGATCACCCAGAGGCCGTCGTCGGCCGCCTGAAGTCCGTTTGGTTGGGGGCCGGGCGTGACCCACATATCGTGAACCTGCGCCATTCTCGTCGTCTCCTTCGCGGTGGGGTGGCGCCTATTCTAACCGCAACGCCGGCCGATTGGAAACCGCCGCTGAGTGAGATCTCCTCTAAGGGCTGCGCACAGACTGGAGGTAAGCCTGCGCTACTACCAACATGATTCGAGTGAGGGCGGTCTGGTTCGACTGATGCTCATCCACCTCTTCCCACAGTCACCAGTTCGTTGGTCGGCAGCGTCGCTAGATCCGTGGGGAGGTGGCGAGCGACGGGACGCCGTCCGGTGGCCAAGCCAAGAGTCTTCGCCGCCACTCAGGTTCGTCTCGTTACACTTCGGCCGTCCCATAGGGGTTGCCCGCGGCGATATATGCCAGATCGATGAGGCGGACCGCCAGGTAACAGTCGCGGACGCTTACCGGCGGCTCATCTCCTCTAGCAGCGGCCTCCACCGTCTGGCGCAAGACATTGGAGGGTGACCCGTCAGGCGGAGGCAGAATCTTGGCGCCGTCTGCGGTCTCTAGAGTGACCTCGTCTCTGTTCGAGATGAGAATGGCGTCACGAAACGCTACTTTCCACTGGCCGTCTGTGCCGTCGCCAGGAAAGGCGTTTCCCACCTCGACGGTACCCAGCACTCCAGATGCTGACTCGATCAGCACCGACGCATAGTCCTCTACTTGCTGGCTATGGGTGCTCCAACTCAGCTGCGCGCCCGTGACCGTTATGTTCTCCCCTTCTCCGGTGAGATACACGAACGCATCGAGGCCGTGGTTTCCCAGATTGCGCAGACAGCCTCCATTCGCAATCTTCGGGTTCAGCATCCACTCAGCGCCCCAGGCAGCATATCGCAGCGGCGATGGGCGGTTCTGACGTGAGTAGAAGTGGCACATAGGGCCATAGGTGCCCTCCGTCACAAACCGCTTCGCCCACTGTACGAAGGGGGAGTAGCGCCTGCCCAAGGGCACCGCAGCGAAGCCGTTCGTGGCGACCGCTTTGTCGACGACACCACGGAGCTGCCGCGCACTGTAGCTCATGGGTTTTTCCATCACGAACGGGATCTGGTTATCCAGCAAGTAGTGGGCCGTATCCGCCATCGTGTCATGCCGTCCCAACGCCAACACAAAGTCGGGCTCAACGTCTCCCAGCATCTGCCTGTAATCGGTAAATGTGGGAATGCCACCCCCCACCTCATTGGCCCGATGCCTTGCAATCTCGTGATTGTCGTCCTGGATCCCCACAATATCGACGTCAGGCATGTCAGCAAGGTGACGGAGGTACGCGGAGTCATAAAGCGAATGCCAGTGGGTCATCCCGATAGCTGCAACACGAATCGGCACGATTAGACTCCTGACCGGGTCTGAGTTACATCGGGAAATATAGTGCAACCGCGACTTCCGGGCAAGCAAGTCTCAAAGTAGGACTACCGCTTGGGGCGCCACAGTAGCAGCGCCGTGGTCATCAAGGATGAGGGACATCCGGTCCAACCTCGAACTAGCCAGGAGGCCGGATAGTTCAAGTACGATTCCGGGTCCTTTTGCACAAGCCTGGGTTAGCCCCTATACTTCCACAACCGAGGATCGTTAGAGCACCAGATAGCTGCAGGCTGCCATGAGCATAACAATCCGAGACATCAGGGTTATCTTCACCGAGCCCGACGACATCCGGCTGGCGGTCGTAAAGGTAGAGACCAGCGAGCCGGGACTCTACGGCCTCGGGTGCGCCACCTTCACTCAGAGGCCGACCGCCGTGGCCGCCGCCGTCAACGACTACCTCAGGCCCTTCCTGCTCGGCAGAGACGTCGCTGACATCGAGGACATATGGCAGTCCAGCTACGTCTCGTCTTACTGGCGCAACGGACCTGTGCTCAATAACGCCCTCAGCGGCGTGGACCAGGCCTTGTGGGACATCAAGGGAAAGATCGCGGCCATGCCGGTCTACGACCTCTTCGGCGGCAAGGCCCGAGACGCCGCCGCCGTGTATGTGCACGCCTCCGGTGCCGAGCCACAGGCCGTGGAAGAGATGGTCCGCGCCTTCATGGAGGGCGGATTCCACTACATCCGCGTGCAGGTCGATACGCCGGGGTTCAGCGGCTACGGAACGGGTATCGGTGCGACTGAGGCGGACCTGCTTTACGGAAGGCACGCCGGTTCGACCACACCCACACAGGATCCGCCTGCCGGCCCCCGATGGGTCACCCACAGGCTCGGCGTCCACGAGAGTGGCAAGAGGTACGCCCACCCACCAGGCATCTTCGAGCCGAGACCCTACCTCCGGTCGGCGCTGGGCCTCTTCGAACACCTGCGCAGCAGACTGGGCTGGGACGTCGAGCTACTACACGACGTCCACGAGCGCATCCCGCCAATCCTGGGGCTCGGCCTCGCCAAGGATGTTGAGCAGTTCAAGCTTTTCTTCCTCGAGGACCTGTTCGCGCCGGAGGACAACGACTACTTTCGCATGGTACGTCAGCAGACGAGCACGCCTTTGGCCATGGGCGAGCTGTACAACAACCCCCACGAGATCATCCCGATGGTGAAGGACCGGCTGATCGACTTCATGCGCGTGCACATCTCGCAGATCGGAGGGCTGACGCCGGCGCGGAAGCTCGCGGCGCTGTGCGAGGCGTTCGGCGTGCGGACGGCGTGGCACGGCCCTGGGGATACGTCTCCAGTGGGGCACGCGGCGAACCTGATGCTGGACCTGAACGCGTGGAATTTCGGGATCCAGGAGTACGCGATCTTTCCCGAGCGAACGAAAGAGGTGTTCCCTGGGTGTCCGGAGGTACGTGACGGCTACATGTGGCCCAACGGGAAGCCCGGCCTGGGCATCGACATCGACGAGAAGCTGGCGGCGAGTTATCCTTTCAAGGAGTACGAACACGGCGGTGCTTGGGATGCGCTGCGTCGCGCCGACGGCAGCGTTGTGCGTCCGTAGGTTTCACCGCCGCGAGCGCTGAAACAGGGCAACGGCTGATTCATCTCTGCGCGCTCTCCCGCGGTTAGCCCCTCAACAATGATCCGCCTCTTCGGAGGGCCGACGTGACCCTACCCGCCAGAAAAGCCCCCCATCCCAGTCACGGCGGCAACCGCTAGCGTGCTGACCGAGCCGCCGAAGACGCCCGTCGTGGGCCTGGCCTGGGCCTTGGCACTGCTGTTGGCAGGCTGCGGTAGCCCTACTGCCGCACCGCCGGCCGCGCCCACCGGGGTAGCGGCGTCCACCGAGGCTGATACTCGGGGCGCCGGTAACTGGCGGCGCTTGGCTCCCCTGCCCTCCCCTCGAAGCGAGGTCGCGGTGGCGGCACTGGAGGGCAACGTCTACGTGATCGGCGGCCTGACAGGCAGCGGAAGAGTAACGTCCAGGGTCGAGGCGTATGACCCAGACACGGACTCATGGACCGAAAAGGCCCCGCTGCCGGCGGCCCTGCACCACCCCGCGGCTGCAAGTGCCGGCGGAAAGCTGTACATTCTGGGCGGCTTCGACGACCGCTTCGCTCCGGCAAACAGCCTCTTCGAGTACGATCCGCAGTTGGACACGTGGAGCGCGCGGGCTGACATGCCCACGTCACGCGGTGCGTTGGCCGCCGCGACCCTCGATGGCAGGGTATACGCCATTGGGGGAGTAAAGGGATTCGGCCAGCGCAACGTCGGGTCCCTGGAGGTCTACGACCCAGCGACCGACACATGGAGCGCCCTGGCGTCTATGAAGCGGGCCCGCGATCACCTGGCGGTGGCCGTCGTCGAAGGCAAGATCTACGGGATAGGCGGCCGTCTTCGGCACAGCTTCGGAGCCAACCTGGACATCAACGAGGAGTACGACCCCGCTACGGACACCTGGTCGGCCAGAGCGCCCTTGCCCACGACCCGCAGCGGTCTCGCAGCGGCGGCGCTGGACGGTGTCGTTTATGCCTTCGGCGGCGAGGGTCCTGATGGTACGTTCGACGAAAACGAGGCGTACGACCCGGCCACCGACTCGTGGGTGAACGCGACGGCGATGCCGACGGCGCGGCACGGCCTGGGCTCGGCCGTCGTGAACGGCATTATCTACGTCGTCGCCGGCGGCGTTTCGCCCGGCTCCAGCGATAGCGCAGCCAACGAGGCGTTTACGCCGTAAACTAGCCCTGCTGGTGACCATGCTGGAAGAGTCGGCGGGAGCGCGGGGACCGATCACCCTGGCGAACGGAGGGGTACCGTACAGCGGAACCTGGAAGCAGGTACGCGTGGAGGCGACGTGTCCGTCATGCCCGAACGTTGCTTTCTTTAAGGACCGGTCCGTCTACGACGCTACTACGGACAGCTATCTGTGCCCTCCGCGTTGGGCGTCGGGTGGTTTGCCCTGGCGAGCTGATAAGGCGAGAGGGATAGCGGCGACGTGAGACGGAGACCGGCCAAGGTGCTCAAGTGGGCTGTGTTGGGCCTGGCATTGCTCACGCTTTCGGCCTTCGGCAGGGACTCCCTTGGCTTGAACCCCGCCGAGGAGGCTGCGGCCGCGTATCGGCACGACCTGGTTGCCTGGCACCTCGCCAACTTCCCCCGCAAATGGATTCACCGTCTCGTGACGGCGCTCCCGTGGAACTCTCGATCCGAGATGGACAAACGCCTCCAAATCGAGGAGTTCTTCAGGGTCGCAGAAGATGCATCCAGGATCAGTTCCGAGATTGAGGGAGTAGTGGCCGGCACAACTCGCGACGCGGCCACCGATGTCGGCAAATTGGAGGCTGAGCTGGAACAGCTGACGGCTCGGCGAAACGAGCTGCGAAACGACGTCGAAGAAACGCTTGAAGCTGTCATCAGCGCTGTCATCGTCGAAGAAGGCTTCGCCTCCTGGGGCGAGTTCATGTTCCCCCCCGTCGACGTTCGATTGACCGATCTTCCGAAGCTCCTGGTCACGTCCCCCCGAGACGCCATTATCCGAACCCACGAAGTCCTCCTGGACTCTCGTATCAAGGTCAGCGAGCGGGACGAGGTAGAAGCCAAACTGCTCGACAAGGTCGACCTAGCCGCGCTGGTACTGAATATCGGAGGCGTGGCAACCTACCCGGCATCGGTCCCAAGGGCGCGTCCTCTGCGTTGGACATTGCAAACATCGGCACACGAGTGGCTGCATCACTACTTCTTCTTCAAGCCACTTGGGCAAAATCTGCACGCGAGCCGCAACATGCGGATCCTCAACGAAACGATGGCGGACATAGCAGGAAGGGAGATAGGCGACCGTGCCTTCCAGAGATTGGGCGGAACCATCGATCAGTCGCCGCCGACAAATGTCGAGGCTTCGCCGGAGATGGATCACACTCTCGAGGAGGCCGGGGGATTCGAGTTCAGAGTGGAAATGCGTAAGACCCGGCTAAGGGTTGATGAGCTCCTGGCCGAGGGCAGGATAGAAGAGGCCGAGGCCTACATGGAGCAGCGAAGGATACTGTTCGTGGAGAACGGCTTCTTCATACGGAAGTTGAACCAGGCGTTCTTCGCGTTCAACGGCACATACGCGGAGAGTGCAGCCTCGATAAGTCCGATCGGCGACGAACTTCAAGAGTACAACACCCTGGTCCCAGATCTCGGTGACTTCATCACCGGCATTGCTGGAGTATCCGACTACGGCCAGTTCATCAGGGAGTTAGAGCAAATTAAGGCGCGACCGGGCGATAGCTAGGGCTCCCAGCCATTACCGTCGCGGCGACCTCGCGTCGTCAACCCGAAGGGTAACCCCTTGACGACGCGAGGCAGGCCGTTGACGTCTCGTGCCCCTAAGAGGCCAGCGGTCCGTGAATCATGATGGTATAGTGCGGGACATGAGAACGGTCAGTGCTCAATCGGTCCAGTTCTGATTGCGGCAAGTTCATGACTGGTGCTTTGTTGCATAAGTCCTGATACATCCCGCCCACCTACCCTCGAAAAGGCTCCGAGGGGGCACAAGCCCCTTCGGGCTCCCCGGGGGATCCAAGTCCCAACTCGTCGGGACTGACGGGGGTCTGGGGGTGTCCCCCAGACCCTAAACCCCCACGGGCGCGTGGGTGGGGAAAAGTACGTATCGCTTTCTCGCTGATTAAGAAACTATCTCAAAAAGGCAAATGCCATGTTCACACCCACCCGCCCCAAGGGTCTTTGGCTACTGGGGCCACATCCCCCAGACCCTTTGCCGGAGGGTCAGCCCCTCTGGACTCCCCAGACGGAATTTTGAGATAGTTTCTAGGTACTAGAGTGGCAGCAAGCGGCGCCACACGAACGCGGGGAGCAGGGTTGCTGAAGCAAGGGCGGAAAAGCCCTGGAATCAGTCGCATTGAGCCCTCGCGGAGAACGCCCTCGAACGTGACCCCGGAACGGACGGGCGGGGTCCCATCTGGTGTTCGAAGTGCACGCCGGCAGAGGCGAAGCGGGCCGCGACGGAGATTAGCCGCGTAGAGAAAGAGGGAACCCAAAATGCAGCTCTTCGACTACGAACGAGCCTCCGCGCTCATGAGGGAGCGGGGCATTGACGTCATTCTGGCGTCCTCCAAACACGCCGTGGGGTATCTGTCCGACTACTGGCACCCCGTCAGCGACGACTACTACCTGCTCTGGGATACGACGGTTACCCACAAGACCCTGGTGGGACTTCCCGCCGAGGAGTCTCGGGGGCCCTTCCTCGTCGCCGGGGCCAGCGAGGCGACGACCGTCAGCTTCCTCGACCCGTGGATTCAGGACCGCAGGTTCTGGGGGCCAGGCTACTACATTCAGACCTGGGACGACCCTTTGAACCCCAGCCCGGAGCCGGGGGACCCGATGGAGGTCGCGGCTAACGCGTTGCGTGAGAAAGGGCTTGCCGAGGCAACCATCGGCATCGAGGAGCGCTACCTTGGGGTCAAGTACGCGCGTAGACTCCAGGAGCTCTTGTCCAAGGCAACGCTGGTAGATGTCGAGGATGTGCTATGGGACCTCCGAATGATCAAGTCCGAGGAAGAGGTACGCCGTCTTAGTGAAGCATGTGTACGTACCTGTAGCGCCTGGCTACAGACGGTCCACGCAGCCGAAGAGGGCATGACCGAGGCGGATGTGCAGCGCCTGTTCATCCAAAAATGCATGGCGGAAGGCCTCGAGTACGAGCGGGTGTACGTGATCTTCGGACCCGCCGGCGTCAATCTCATCAATGGCAGCCCCCCTTCCACCGGGAATCCCCTAAAGCGTGGGCAATACCTTCGAGTGGACGCTCAGGGCAAATATCAGGGCTACATCTGTAACCTCTCCCGCATAGTCGCCTTCGGCGACGTGAGTGCGGACATGGAGCGTGCCCACGCGCTCGAGAGAGGGCTGGTCGAGCGCATGATGCTTGAGCTAAAGCCCGGGGTACGGGCGTCACACATTCGTCAGGTCGAGCTGGGCTTATACGAGGAGACGGGCTACCCTCCGGTGGTCCCTTACACGGGTCACGGGGTTGGACGGGTGGTTCACGAGCCGCCTTACCTGGCACTGAACGACCACACGGTGCTTCAGCCCAACATGATAGTTACGCTCGAACCGACCATCTGCTACAGCGACGGCGGCGACATCTTCGTGTCGATAGAGGACCAGTTCCTGATCACCGAAGACGGCGCCGAATGGCAAACAGCTTCGGCTCCCATGGACCTCTACGTTTAGGCGGGCCGGCGATCGCGACTGGGGCATTGACGACCGAGCTCTCTGCGGCAGTCCACGCGGCCTAGGTGGGAGAGCAGGTCAGAGCAAATGGGCGCCAATCGCTGAACGGCACCGATGGACGGCCAGGAACGATGTTGAAGAGGCCGCGCTGGGAATAGAGAGGCAAAGCCATGGAAGTAGGCTACCAAGTAGGCCAGGTGGTCGATAGAGGCAGCGTCGACCTGCAACAACAGTGGCAGGACCACCTAGAGCAGTTCCTCGCGGCGAGGGATGTGGGCTTCGACACCTACTGTTGGGCGCACCACTACCTGATCGACCCGTTTCAGCACTTCCAGCCGTTTCCAGTTTTGGCCCGGCTGGCTGCGGAGCCGGGTGACATGAAGCTGGCGACCTCGGTGTTACTGCTGCCGCTGCTCAATCCCGTTGACGTCGCGGAGCAGGTAGCGACCCTAGACCACATCTGCCAGGGCCGCTTCATCCTCGGCCTTGGCCTCGGGTACCGGCCGGAGGAGTGCGAGGCCTTCGGCACCGAGATGTCTCAGCGGGCGGCGCGCAGCTCCGAGGCGCTGGAGCTGATGGTTCGACTGTGGACGGAAGAGGAGGTGACCCACCACGGGCGCTACTTCCACGTCACCGGCGCCCGTCCCACAGCGAGGCCGTACCAGAAGCCCCATCCCAAGATCTGGCTGGCGGGCATGAGCGACCCGGCGGTCCGCAGGGTTGGCCGCGAGGGGTGCATCCTGTTCATCGGGCCTGCCCAGCCATACGACACCATCCGCCGTCAGATTGAGTCATATCACGAGGAGTTGGACCGGCACGGTCACTCGGTCCCGGAGGACATGATCATCCTCAGGGAATTCTTCTGCGCCGGCAGCCGGGAGGAGGCGCTGGACAAGGCGCGGACCGGGTTCCAGCGGAAGTACGAGGTTTACGGGGAGCACGGACTGCAGGGCTCGGACGCGGAGTTGACCAGCAAGGTGACCGGGGACCTGGATGCGCTAATCGAGAGCACCTTCATTATCGGGAGCCCCCATGATTGCATCGAGCAGCTTGCACGGTACAGGGAGCTAGGCTTCACCCAGGTCTGCCTGCGGCTCTTCTACCCAGGGATGTCGGAGCGGGAGGTACTCGATCACATCGAGCTGGTGGGCAAAGAGGTGCTGCCCGAAGTGCACAGGCTCTGACTCCAACGGAAGACAGTGGTGCGATCTACTCCGGCGGCTTGAGCCGATGTTGCGATTAACCCCGGCGCGGCCGCTACGTTTGGGAGCTGTCCAGCTCCGCGAAGTAGGCCTCCATCTTCGCGACGTCCACGGTTGCGTCGAAGGCCATGCCTAGCTTCCCGTACAGACCGAGCCGGGCCTTCATGTCATGGATGAGGATGGCCCGGGAGTGGGTGGCCACCTCGGCCGCGACGCTTTGAGGCACGACGACGATGCCGTCGCCGTCGCAACCGACGATGTCGCCGGGCGCGACCTGAACGCCCCCACAGCTGACACGCGTCTGGACCTCCACCACCTCAATGCGCCCTGGAATAATGGTCCTCCCCCGCTCCCGGGAGCAGATCGGGGTCTGCTGAAGGATGAGCTCATCGGTGTCTCTGCAGTAGCCGTCGGTGATGATGCCCACCGCTCCGGCTGCAATCACCGACAGGCTATTGGCCGACCCCCACTGGCCGACCTCCTGCCCGCCGCCGGTCGCGTTCACGATGACGTGGCCCTTCCGTATCTGGTCTTGGTAGCGGACGACACCGACCTCATCGAACCATATGCCGTGGGCGCGGACGATCTCCTCGGTCGAGTTCAGCTTCCACATAGGACGGTTGGCCGGGACGCAGCGCACGGTGAAAGCGACGCCCCAGAAGCTCATGCCGGGCCAAAGGGGGCGTACCTCGCGGTCCATGAGCCCCACGTTGAAGTAGCCGATTCCGTCCAGCGCGTCGCACACGTCCGAGACGCGCAGGGGCTCGTAATAGGGTAGAAGGTCCAACGGGTCGTCGTCGGTCATTCCATCTCCTTCGCATGCCGGGTACATCCTCGGCGAGCTCAAACACCAGTTCCCAGTTGCGTTCAGTGGTCGCAGATTCGATCTCGTCGAGAAGTCGATCAACCTGTCGCTGGAGGCGCTCTGTGGCCATTTCCCTCCCCATACGGAGATGGAGTGGTAGGACGATTGTAGCTCTGCAACGGAGAGAGTCAAGCTGAAACCGGGGCGGGCCGATTCGAGGACCGTAGCAAAGGGACGCACATCGCCGCGGTCATACGCGCCAGTAGGGAGTCCTTCCGGCACGTCCGATTCTACGGCATCTGCTGATACCGTGGCCAAGATATCCAGGGAGGCCAACGACCACGTTTCGCAGCTGACGAAGGACCACCCGACCCACTTCGCCGGCCTGGCGAATCTTCCGATGCGGGACGTGAGGGCTGCGGTTGCCGAGCTCGAGCGCTCGATCACCGAGCTCGGGCTCAAAGGGGCGATGATCGGCGATCATGTAAACGGCAAGACCTACGACGACCCTGAGTTTCTCCCGATTTGGAAAACCGCGGAGGAACTGGGTGCGGTCATGTCAAGAGATTGAACAAGAGCGTAGATGCATTGACCCTGAGCAGGTATCCTCTGCGCCGATCTCGGAACTTGTGCTGGACAACTGACCCAGGGGACTGGCCCGTGGCCGCCCGCCCCTGGGTCAGCATGTCGAGTGTTTCTCCAGAGTCACGGCTTAGGCGGAGGCCGCTCCACACACGGTCTCTACGACTAGCCGTGTGACGACGTAGGGATCCATGTTGGCGTTAGGTCGCCTATCTTCGATATAGCCCTTCTGGTCTCGAGCGACCTGCCAAGGAATCCTGACCGACGCCCCTCTATCAGAGACCCCGTAACGGAATTCCCTGTACGAACATGTTTCATGGAGGCCGGTCAATCGTTCTTCGATTCGGTCACCGTAGTTGGCTATGTGAAGTTCACGTTTCGTGCCGAGAGCCTCGGCTGCTGCGATACACGCGTCGTAGTTTTCCCTCATGTATTTGGTTGAGAAGTTGGTGTGTGCGCCGGCGCCGTTCCAGTCACCCCTGACTGGCTTCGGATCTAACGCCGCGCTCACGTCGAATTGCTCGCCGGTGCGATACAAGAGCCATCTGGCCACCCAGAGCTGGTCACTGACCTCTACGGGACCGAGTGGCCCGATCTGGAACTCCCACTGCGCAGGCATCACCTCTGCGTTGATACCGCCGATGCCGAGGCCGGCATCCAGACAGTTGTCCAGATGTGCTTCGACGACCGGACGGCCGAACACTTCATCCGAGCCGACGCCGCAGTAATATCCTCCCTGCGGCGCGGGAAAGCCGTTGACGGGCCACCCCAGCGGTCGCGCGCCACTGAACAATGTATACTCCTGCTCGATGCCAAACCACGTGTCGAACTCCGCGTACTTCTTGGCGACGGCCACAAGAGCAGCTCGTGTATTCGAGGGATGCGGTGACATATCGGTGAGGAGAACCTCACAGAGAACCAGTTTGTTATCTCCTCCGCGAATCGGGTCAGGGCAAATGAAAATGGGCTTCAGTACGCAATCCGAGTTGCTACCTGGAGCTTGCTCTGTGCTCGACCCGTCAAAGCCCCAGATTGGAGGGTCTGCTCCCTCTGGCACGATCTTGGCCTTACATCTCAGCTTTGCCGTAGGCTTCTGACCGTCGATCCAGATATACTCAGCCTTATAGGAACTCAAGAGTTGCACCTCCGTGATTTTGTTGTGAGCCGATAGTTGCTTGACGCTTCCGGAGCTGGTTTACTGAGCAGCCTGCCGGGCTTGCTCCAGCCAAGTATCAAACAGGTCCCGGTTAAGGGCAATCCATTCTTGTGCATGGGAGTCGATGTCCTCTTGGGAATTGTCTCCCCCCTTTTGCGAAATCGGGCAATCTGGTCCCGGATCCAACCAGAGTACGGGCCTGTATCCTCATCAATGTACTCCGTAAACCAGCGTTATCCAATCGATGCGCCACCTCCTGTACGCACTTCCAATCGGATTGGCAACCAATCAGGTCGGCCTTACCATTTCCATCAGCATCGTAGGCCAGGCAGGGGCGTGGATGGGCTTTGCGCTTTGGGGACTATGAGGGTTCGAGGTAGAGATGCTCAAAGAGTTCAATGATCACACGAGGATACGCAAGAACCATGTCATGAGCAGCAGCTATTCCTGATAGTGGACCCGCGGGGAACGGAGGACCGAGGGGCAACATGCCGGAGGTGGTGGCACGGGTCCTTGCCAGGCTGTCCTAGGGTCCAGCACCTGAGGAGCTAGACCAGCTCGGCCGCCACCATCCACACTCCCCATCCCGCCAAAAGCAGGCCGGTAACCCGGCTGACCAGATGGCCATTGTGGATGACCTTTTCCATCAACACGAAGGCCGCCAGAGCCGCGATCCAGAGCAGGTTCATCACCCCCAAGACAAAGAGCAGGCCCATCAGCACCCAGCAGCAGCCCAGGCAATAGACGCCGTGTTTCAGGCCCATTCGCAGGGCTCCCCCGGCGCCGTCCCGCCACTCGGCCATGAGGAATCCCAGAGGAGAACGGCAGTGGGACAGACAGGCGTACTTCAAGGGGCTCCACTGAAAGATTCCGGCAGTCAGGAGGAGGGCGCCGCCCAGGTAGGCGCTGGAGCTCGTCCCCATCATTGAGGAGAGCAAGGAATTGACGTGCAGGCCCCAATTGGCCCCGGTAGCCAGGGCTGCGAACCCGCTCCAAACGATCACGTAGCCCGAAAGGAATACGCTCGTCGGCACGTAGGGCCGCTCCTGTTCCCTGCGCCGGCGGTTGACGGTGGCGAACAGCAGAATCATGGGGGCGGCGGTGGGGACCATCATGGCCACCATCATCACCGCCCACATGAGGAACATCAGGCCGAAGTCGACGGCGCTCCATGACTGCAGCTGGGCCGCTGCCATACCATGGCCCATATCGCTGGTGCTCTGAGCCAGGTACACCATGTAAGCCCAGGCCAGTGCCGCCAATGCTACAACGCCGGCCATTACCACCACCCGGTCTCGCCGTAGCACGGCGTCTAGGGACATTACATTTTGCATCTGCATCACTGCGATTTGTAGCTTAGCCTCTTGGCTCAAACGCTCCAGCTAAACGAACTCATGGTGGCGGAACCACCGCTCTCCCACTGGCATGTCTGGGACGGAAAACTTGGTGCCGTCGCCGCGGGCCAGGTCCAATACCGCCGTAATAGCAGCATGGACAGTCGTCCGTGACCGTCACTTTTCACCTTCGCCAGGAGCTTGTAACGACCTGGGGCCCGCGATAGTACACGATTCGGCGAGAGCACTGCCAGCTAAACCGCTGCACAGGTTAGATTAGCTATGGCCCTTCGTAAAGGAACTCTGAAAAGCTGCAGGCCTTGCCTGGCGCTTCCCAGTGCAAATCGAAGTCCTCATACCGAAAGCGGCTTGACCGACCGATGTTGGCCGGAAAGGGGGCCCCTTTCCAAAACGGCGGGTTCAGCAACTGCGTACAGGATCCGGCTTGGGGACCCGCAATCCCCTCGCCTTCAATGTCGAGCACCTCGCCAACGCGCACGGTCCGCTTCCGACCTACGCGTTCGACCTGGATCGGCAGCCACTTCACACCGACGACCTCAGCAGTGAGCTGACGCCATTCGTCAAAGAAACCACCGGCCCGACCCAGGAAGATCGTCTCGAGGGCTCCCCGCTCCTCCGAGGTCGCCCGCTCATCCCCATACATTGCGACCCGCCAGTTGCCGTCGTCAAACTTCGGACCGGGTGCGTACAATGCTAAGACGACGGCGAGACCTGTGAGATCGACTGATCCATATCGCCCTTCGTCAATCGACCACACCACATTCCCAAGACATTTGCCTTCAGTCGGGGGTGCCCCAAGGGTGCAGGGGCAGATCACCTCGCAGTTGCATGTGTCAATGATCTCGCCGTGAATACGCCACGGATCGCTTTCCATGGGTTTCTCCTCCTTTCCCCTGGTTGAAACTCGCGACCCCCCATATCAGGTCAACGGCAGGCGCCGCTGGCGGTGATCTTTGGCGCCTGTAGAGTGCACACCCACTCCCTTTTGGTCAAGGCTTAAGGCATCGTACAAGCATCGTTAACCATGGATACGACGTTTGGCATTTGACACGCTAATTTGTCACAAGGGCAGCTCCGGCGATTGACGGATGCCATCTGAAGGCTCTTGGAGTGGGTTGGCTCGCGCCGTCGGCGGCTTGGCCAGAAAGTCAGTGGAAGGGCAAACTCACCTGCACTGCAACGGCATTCCTCGGCTAATCACACCTGCCCAACCATCCCAACATTCGTAAATTGTGGGTTTGCCCGCCGTAAACCCGTTCCCGGGTTAGCACACGTTGGGTACGGTGCTTGAAAGTATGAGGTGACATCCTGGCTCGAAGCGACCCACGTTCCCACGCAAAGGCGCCGGATCCACCCTGCCCCACCGGCCGAGGGCGAAGCTTCCTCCAAGGCCGTAGTTCTACGAGCCGTCACATGCACATCCATCGGGTCTCGTTCCCCCAAACTAGCGCTGGGGTTATGAGCTTGTGGAGAAGTTCAAAGGCCGCCAATCACGAAAAGGATGGCTTCTATCGTGAGCGGACCACTCCCTTTCCCGAGTGGCGGAGAACACAGAAGTGACCGTACGTGTCCTTGAGGTCGAGGGCGATTGAGGCCGTCGTCTTCGTAGTGGCGCTGCCGATCTCTGCGGTCTCGAACTCGATCCCATTCGGGAGGTCGATGCGGACGCGATGCTCAGCCCCCGTCGCCGGGCTTCGGATCGGACGGCCCGTGGAGTCGAGAACGCCGGGGATTACAATGCGCGAAGTTCTGCGGTCGATGTTCACCTCGAACTCGATGGGTTTGAAGATCGTGGGATAGACCGTGGTCGACATCATCCGATAGACCCACCAGTGGGTCGCCCCCGGGTCGGTCTCGCCACCATACAGGACTGTAACAAGAGCGTCTCGTTGCTTGGCGTCCGCCCGCTCATCGACGACGGCCTGAATCTCGCCGTTGCCCTCGTAGATCGGTCCGGGCCAGGCGTAGAGGAGGGCTGCGCAGAGGCCATCGAGTGCCACGTCTCCAAAGTAGCCGTTGTCGATCTGAACGGCCGCGAAGCCGCGGCAGTGTCCGTTCGTGGGCCGGAGTGACTCGAACTGGCAAGGACAGGCGTAGTCGCAATTGCAATTGCTGAACTCTACTCCTTCCATGTACCAGTCAACCTGTGCCATGGTGTCCTCCGTCAGAACCACTTCGCGGCCAACAGTTTCGTTAAGCTGTCATTCTGCGAACTTCTGATTGCGCCGCTGCCAGAAGACCTGAAAGGTTTTTTGCCCACCCGCGCTTTCGATCGGCTGCGAAATGGTTAAACAGGCGCATTGTAGGTTGGCTCTCGGCGCTGTCAATGGTCGCCTGGCGGCGTGCCCGGCCCATCTTCACGCCCCTTAGTGCCAGGAATGTGGTGCCCGGGCAGGAGCTCGGAAGCCCTGTGGCAGCCTGATTTGCTCAAGGGCCAGATCCAGAAAGTGCCACGCGCCCGGCCACCACGGAAGCGCCGTGCCTACTCATGACTCGTCCTGTCATGTCTAGTCATGGCTAGACATGACCTCACATGATGTGATCCCACAGAACGGAAGTTCCAGCTTCGGCAACGAAAGTTGCGGTTGGGGCCTTTTCTCATTGGCGACGGTGACTTTTCGTGGGCCTGAGGATTCTTGTCCGAAAGGATGTGGTGGGCTGATGGCTCTGCGTGACTGGTATTGCGAAGACATCCTCTCGGGAAAGCTCGACGTTCAGCGCGTCCACGAGGACGACCGTGTCCTTGCCTCTGTCGTCGATGGTCCGAGCGATTCAAGCGACCGCGACTTCGCTCGGCCTCCTAGATGGTGAGGGGTTCTACGTGAGAGCCAATGCTGCGGCTCCCGGTGCGACGCCGCACATGCACTGGCATGTTCTCGGGCCGGGTGCTGGTGCCGATTGGCCAGGGTGGTGATGCGGCCGCGTAGAACTCGCGTTTGGTCTCACGCGGCAGCCAGCATTCGTGTTCTGTGTTTCAGGCAAAGTTCAAACCCAAAGCGGATGAGGTCTGAAACGTGGTCGAGTGGCCTGTTCTGGTAAGTCCTGTGCTCGTTGGCTCCTAACAGCCGACTCCACGCTTCCCGTCGAGCCGCCAAACAAGATGTGTTTTGTATTGACAAGCCCAAGGCGCCATTCAAGCCTGTGTTCGAAGTCGCGACCACCAGGGAGGGCTCAGAAGTGGCCCTGGTGCACGACCGGGCCGAGCCCGGATAGCAGATCACGCTCCGC
>JADFIF010000058.1:2520-16820 GCA_022566795.1 Chloroflexota bacterium | reverse complement strand
CCCGTTTCCGTGTTCACGGTAGTCGGCATCGTGAGCAGCCTCGCGTTCGTGCCCGTGCTGCTTCTGCCCGAGACGCGTGCCGCCCCCGGGGCATCGCGCCCTCCTCTGCTGAGGCAGGCCCTGGGCGCGTTGCGCTCCGGCGGGAAGACCTCGGCGGTCTGGCTGGCGGGGGGCATGGAGGCGGCGATGTTCGTGGCGCTGTACGCCACGAAGACCTTTCTGCCGATCTACGCGCTGGCCGCCGGGTTCAACGTCGCGCTGGTCGGGACCTTCTTCGCCGTGCAGGCCGCGGCGCACATGGCGCTCAACCCGATCGGCGGACGGATTGGCGACCGGGCGGGCTACAGGATCGCGATTCCCGCGGGCATGGTGACCCTGGCCGCCGTGCTGCCGCTGCTGACGCTGGCCGGCGGCGCGGCCACTCTGCTGGCGCTGGCGGTGCTGGTGGGCGCGGCGCAGGCGCTGGTCTTTCCGTCCACCGTGGCGCTGGTATCCGCCCGGGTGGACGAACGGCACCTGGGCGCCGGCATGGGTCTGGTCGGCACGATGAAGAACGCCGGCAAGGTCGGCGGACCGGTCCTGGCCGGAGGCCTCATCCACTGGCTCGACTACGCGCTGACCTTCCAGCTAATGGCCGCTGGACTGCTGGTGGGGGCGGTTGTTGTTTGGCAGGGCGCGCGGCTGGCGAGAAGGCCACGCCCGGAGCGGGAGGCGGCGGTGGTGTAGGGGTGGTGGCTGTCGCATGGAAGTATGCAGAACTCAAGCCTATCTTTGAGCCTGGCCTTGGGTGGACAGCCTGAGTAGCCCCAGACGGGGCGCGGTCTCAGTATAGCTTCGGTTCGCCGTTTACCCACCCCATTGTCGTTTTCCCCTGCACCACAAGTTGGGAGATATCGGGAAAGAGTCCGGGGCGATGGACTTGGTGGCAAAGGGGTTGTGGTAGATGTGAATGCGGTGCTCGTGGCCCTCGTCTAGCCACTTGAACCGGTACACGAGCACGGCCGAGACACGGTCGTATGTGGGAACATCGTCCCGATGTGAAGTGAAGAATCCATTGGGGTTTCGCGTCTCGGTTACGGGACCACGCTGAGGGACGTTCCAGACTCGATCGCCAAACAGGGCATCCACTTCGTCTTGCGATGTGGCGCGAAAACGCGTCTCAGTCGATACCGCTATGACATAGGGCACATCGAGCGGGCCGTACTTGGTTGCCTTTTCCTCAAGGGCCAAACGCAACTGCAGGGCGATCGTGACGGTCTGGGCCTGCGACATAAGGCCGTGGACGCCCGTTAACGCCTCTTCCCCATTGTTCAGCCTCGGCACGATGGCCCGCACACCGTAGTGATGCCCTTGATGATCGTCCCAGAAGTCGAACTCCAGGAGGTCGGGGCCGTCGTAGGGGATGTGCTGCCGCTCAAACCATTGGCGAATTCGCCTGGCCGGAATGTTTGGAGGCAGATCGCTCAACGGGTTCAGGATGACCGTCCGTCCAAGCTTCCTCCCGGCGTCGTCGGCGAGCTGGCGAAGCCGCTGGTCTTGTTGAGCGCTGGCAGCCTGGTCAAGCACGCTCCTGCATTCCACCAAAAGCGTGGCGCCTCCCTTCTCCACAAGGAAGTCCGGGCGGTTTGAGCTGTGAGCGAGCTGAGGGTGGATTTGCACTTCCCACCCATTCGAATGGCAGTAATGGTGGACGAACAGCTCAAGGCGCGCAGGAAGGTGAGCATCGTCACGTCCCGATCGCAATCGAGCTTCCAGATCGGCTCGGTGCGGCTCCGGCACCTCCGCAAGCCACGCAAGGAACTCGTCGCGGACGGCGACCAGCGGAGGGTCTTCATGGACGGTCAGTCGTTTCCAGCCGCGCACGTCCCAAAGTGGAGATTCAGAACTTCTTGGATCTGTCGCTGTCATCTGCAGCTCCGCGCTTCACCAAAGCCCTTGCCATCATACCAAGTGCGGGAACACGTACGACGGCAGCGAATCGAGGCGTTGTACCGCTGCCGTCGCGACGCAGGGCATGCTTAGGGGGAGCGTGGCGTGTCGGTGTGTGCGCGGAGCAGTCCTACGGCGGCTGGTTGGTGAAGATGAGGCTGGCGGCGGCCATGAACATGCCGCCGACGCCCTGGCAGAAGGACACCTGGACGTCGGGGACCTGGTGGGCCGCCTCTCCCCGGACCTGACGGACGGACTCCTGCATGGCGAACATTCCGTACATGCCGGTGTGCGTGTAGGAGAGTCCACCGCCGTTGGTGTTCATCGGCAGCTTCCCGCCGGGGGAGGTATTGCCCTCCTCGATGTAGGCTCCAGCCTCCCCGCGGCCGACGAATCCGAGGTCTTCCAGGCCGTAGATGGGCAGGTGGGCGAAGGCGTCGTAGACCATCAGGTGGTCGACGTCCGAGTGCGATATGCGGGCCTCCGCGAAGGCGTCACGGCTGGAGGCGCGAAAGGCCGCGGAGGTCGTCAGGTCGTACATCTGGCTGACGATGGGCGTCTCGACCGACTCGCCGGTCCCGAGAATGTACACGGGTTTGGTCGGAAAATCGGCGGCGCGCTCGGCGCTGGTCAGGATCAGCGCGCCCCCGCCGTCGGTCACGAGGCAGCACTCGAAGAGGTGGAACGGGTAGCAGATCATCCGGCTGTCGAGGACGTCGTCGACGGTGATGAGGTCGCGCATCATGGCCCTGGGCACCCGGCTGGACCACCTGCGCTGCGCCACGGGCACCGAGGCGAGCTGCTCGTGGGTGGTCCCCGTCTCCTTCATGTAGCGCAGGACGCCCATGCCGAATAGCGACGCTGGGCCTACCGGGCCGTAAATCGACTCGAACTGGCCGGGGTACGACCCATCTCTGCGGCCTCCAGTTGCACCGCCCCCACTGCCTCCCGCGCCCTCGCCAACGCGGCTGCGTCCGCTCTGTCCCATCGTGACCAGGGCCGTCTCGCATAGTCCGCTGGCGATGGCCGCCGCCGCGTGCCGGACCTGAATCAGGAACGACGTTCCGCCCACCGACGTGTTGTCGACCCATCGAGGCACGATGCCCATGTAGTGCGCCAGGTGAGCCGGGCTCACCGTGCTGGCGATGCCGTCGATCCGGTCCTTGCCGATACCGCAGTCGGCCATGGCGTTGATGGCGGCGTCGATGGCGAGCTGCTGGGCCGACATGTCCGGGACGACGCCGAGGTCAGTGGTCTCGGCCGCGCCGACGATGGCTACTTTGTAACGGAGGGAGTCCACGGGAACCTCGTACGTACCGGGGTCGAAGGCCTCGGTGTTCGGCTTGGGACCGGCGATATACGTGCCGGTTCGGGAGAGCCCCCTCTAACTCTCCCCCACCGTGGCGGCGGAGAGAATTCGCGCCTTCTCAAGCCTCGGCGGGCTTCCATTTGGGTATGGTGACGTCCGGCAGGACGTCGTCGAAGGTGACCTCCAACGCCATGTCGAGGACCAGGTTCTCGGGCGTGTTCTCGATTCCGACGATGTTGGTCATCATGCGCGGCCCCTCCTCCATCTGGACGATGGCGATGGCGTAGGGCGCTTCGTCCTCGAATCCGGGAGCGGGTCGGTGGTTGATCACGTAGCTGTAGAGTGTTCCTCTGCCCGACGCCTTGAACCACTCGAGGTTCTCGGACAGGCACTGGGGGCAGTGACGGCGTGGATAGAAGAAGATGTGCGCGCAGGCGAGGCAGCGCTGGATCCACAGCTCGTGCTCTCGCGCCTTGTCCCAGTAGGGCTGGGTCTCAGGCGTGGGCACGGGGATAGGCTTGCGGTATGGCTCGGCCGTCATGGCTCCTTCAAGCGGCTTTTGGGAGCGGCGCTGGGGAGCGGTGCTGATATGGTTGGCAATTCTACCACCCGCCCGCGGCTCTTGCACTCCCAGCCGGCATCCGCAGACTAGTGCCTGACCGCGGAGACCGCGTCATAATGTCTGCCCCGCATTGGGGACGCACTCGTCGTCTGCCACAGACCGAACCATCCCCCTGTATCCCCCTTCCTTTTCCGGAAGAGGGAAAGAGGATTCTGGGGGGCACCCCCATTACCCCCGCCAAAGGGGCTGTCGCCCCTCTGGACTCCCGACGACACTCGACCAAACGTTACGCTGATTTCGGCTACTAGGAACTAGACGTCGCGGAGCCATTCGAGCATCGCGTCGATGGCCTCGTCCCAGACATCGTCGCGGGTCCTGCCGCTGGACTTCAGCGCCGAGAAGCCGTGGTCGGCCCCTTCCAGCAAGTGGACGGACGAGGTCACCACCCTGGACGACGCGGAGCGCAGCTCGTCGGGAGCGGCGAAGGCGTCGCGGGTGCCTGAGCAGAACAGGGTGGGCACCGAGATATCGGCTAGATGGCCGTCACGAAGCTGCTCGGGCCTCCAGGGCGGGCGGAGCGGATAGGCGAAAAGGGCGAGCGCGTCGACCTCCACGCCCTGCGCCACGACGTGGGAAGCGATTCTGCCTCCCATCGACCTTCCGCCGACCACCAGCCGGAGGCCGGGAGCGCGGACCGCCTCGATGACCATGCGCCAGGTCTCCTCCAGCGCCGAGGTCCTGTCCGGCCTGCGCCGTCCGTCCTCCATATACGGAAACTGGAAGCGAACGCTTGAGAATCCCTCTGCCGCGAGACGTTGAGACGCGTGGACGCCAAAAGGGTCATGCACGTTCGACCCGGCTCCCGGCGCGTACACGAAGCGCCAGCCGGACGACTCTCCTTCGGGTTGTGTCATCAGCGCCGTGACGGTCCGATCGGCCGCCACGGCCACCGTCAGCTTCTCGTCGGGCACCTTATCTCTCCGGTGGGGTGCGCGGTTTCCATCAGCGCCTCGGCGCGCTTGCCGCCGTTCCCGTTCCACCCGACGTTGGGCGGCGGGCTCAACCCCGCCCCTGGGCGGTCCATCGGGGTTCGTCTTCTACGCGATTGCCCTCGGCGCGCGCACACAGTATATTTGGGCCTAACGCTTTTCGCTATTCTTGGGGAGTCTGGCCAAAGGAGGCGGGCAATGGTGCATGAGGTGCAGGGCGTCGTGGCGGGCAGCAAGGGAGCGCCCGTCACGCTGGAGACGGTGCTGGTGCCCGACCCGGGACCGGGTGAGGCCCTGGTGCGTGTTGAGGCGTGCGGCGTCTGCCATACCGACCTCCACTACCGTGAGGGGGCCATCAACGACGAGTTTCCTTTCCTCCTTGGTCACGAGGCCGCCGGCACCGTCGAGGCGGTCGGCGCCGGCGTAGACAACGTCGCGCCGGGAGATTTTGTGATACTGGCCTGGCGCGCGCCATGCGGCACGTGCCGGTCCTGCGTTCGCGGCAGGCCCTGGTACTGCTTCTCCAGCAGGAACGCCGCGCAGCCGATGACGCTGGCCGACGGCGCGCCGCTCTCGGCGGCCCTCGGCATCGGCGCCTTCGCCGAGCTGACGCTGGTGGATGCCGGCCAGGCCGTCAAGGTAAACCCGAAGGCCGGAGCCGCCGTGGCGGGCCTGCTGGGGTGCGGTATCATGGCCGGGCTGGGCGCGGCCCTGAACACCGGCGGCGTCTCCCGGGGGGACTCGGTGGCGGTCATAGGCTGCGGAGGCGTGGGCGACGCGGCCATCGCCGGAGCGCGACTGGGCGGCGCGCACACCATCATCGCCGTGGACATCGATGACCGAAAGCTGGAGTGGGCCAGAGACTTCGGTGCGACCCATACCGTCAATGCCTCCCGGACCGAGCCCGTGGAGGCGATACGGGAGCTCACGGGCGGCCATGGCGTCAACCTGGCCATCGACGCCGTGGGCACTCCCAAGACCTACGAGCAGGCCTTCCTCGCGCGAGACCTCGCGGGTACGGTGGTGCTCGTCGGCGTGCCGAGTCCGGAGATGAAGATCGAGCTCCCGCTGCTCGACGTCTTCGGCCGAGGCGGGTCGCTAAAGTCGTCCTGGTACGGCGATTGCCTCCCCTCGCGAGACTTTCCGCTGTACATCGACCTCTATCTGCAGGGCAGGTTGCCCTTGGACCGCTTCGTCTCGGAAGAGATCTCGATTGGGGATGTTGAGGACGCCTTCCACAAGATGGAGCGCGGTGAGGTGCTTCGATCGGTGGTCGTGCTGTAGGCTATCCGCGACTCGGCCGACCTCGCCTTTGAGTGCGCGCGCCAGGAATCAGCGCTTGCGGAAGGCACCCTCCATCCGGCAGATTGCGCTGACATGCTGAAAGAAAAATGGGGAGTGCAGAGGGGCTAGGCCCTCTGCCGGGTGTCTGAGGGTGTCCCTCAGGTACAATTTTCTTCCCTTTCGTCACTCGAAAGCGTGCCAGAGCGATGGTCGAAAGAGTTTTTCAGCGCCTACTAGAGCGGAGGCGGCTCGTAGAGCGTTTCGGGCGGGGGCTCGACCGGCTGAGGGGGCGGGCTCATAGACGGGGAGGGTTTGACGGCGTATCTCTCCACCGCCTCCGGGTTCAGCTCCAGTCCCAGTCCGGGCTTGTCGGGGAATGGCGACCACATGCCGTCTTTTTGCTGGGGAAACTCGGTGTACCAGATCCGGTCGCCCTCCAGGGCCGTGTTCATGTACTCGACCACCTTGAGGTTGGGCGTGGCGCAGGCGACGTGCAGATGAACGAGCTGCACCGCGTGGGGGGCGACGGGCAGGTTGAATCCGTGGGCCATGTGGGCGACCTTCAGCCATTCGGTGACGCCGCCGACCCGACCCACGTCCGGCTGGACGATGTCGGCTCCACCCGCCGCGATGAGCTCGCGGAATCCGAACTTCGTGTACTCGTGCTCGCCGGTGGCGACGGGGATGTTGATGGCGTGTCTGATCTCCGCCAGGCCCCGAATGTCGTCGGCGAGGACCGGCTCCTCGAACCAGCCGACCTGGAAGTGCTCGAACTCCTTGGCCATGTAGATGGCCTGCTTGGGGTAGTAGCCGTTGTTGGCGTCGATGTAGATGGCAACGTCGTCGCCGAGCGCCTTTCGGACCGCCGCAAGCCTCTGGATGTCCTCGCGCTCCGATTTGCCGAAGTCCTTGCCGACCTTCATCTTCACGCGCGGGATGCCCGACTCGACGTACGCCCTCATTTCGGCCACCAGCTCATCCTCGGAGAAGTTGGTCCAGCCGCCGCTGCCGTAGATGGGCACCGAGTCGGTGTAAGGCCCCAGCAGGCGGTAGAGGGGCAGTCCGAGCGCCTTGGCCTTCAGGTCCCACAGACCGATGTCTACGGCCGATAGCGCGCAGAAGGCCACGCCTTTGCGTCCGTAGCCTCGGACCTGCCAGAACATGTCGTTCCACAGCTTTTCGATGTTGAAGGGGTCTTGCCCTATCAGGAGGCCCTTGAGTCCCTCGTCGACGACCTCGCGGACTCCGGGCGACCCCTGGCCGATGCCCAGACCCTCAAAGCCCTCGTCGGTGCGGATGTGGACGAACAGCTGGCTCCTCCCTCCGGCGCCGGGTGGAGGAGCGGGAATGGTGGCGTCCTGGATCGGCCGACTGTCCGGGTAGAAGAGGAGTGTCGTCGAAAGGTCGGTTATCTTCATGCACGGCTCCGAATGCTGAAGTTTCCGTGCGGTCTCGCACGGACCGGCTTTGTTGAGCTGTGCCCCCAATGCTCCATGCCGCCTTCGGAGGCTCGAAGGTTCAGAGCGGTAATCTGCGAATCGACGGGGCTGGCAGTCTTTAGGCGCGCGTGCGGTTGCCCAATCCGCTCGACATCTTATACGAACCCTCGTGTTGTCGCTAGCGGTAGCGGGGCTGACGGAGGCCGTTGACCGTGGGAATCGACCGGTGGTAGGCTGGGATGACCGCCCTTGGTGGTGACCTGGAACCTGCTCAGGAGCTACAGATGTCCTGGATTCGCGAAGAAGACCTACCCCTGGCCAACGTTATCAAGGTGATGTCGATTAACCCCGGCGCCATGAAAGCCGTTCAGGAGCTCAACGGGAGGATCACCTTCGGCTCCTCGGCGCTGACGCGTGTGCAGGAGGAGGCCATCGCCACCACAGTCTCGGTGGTAAACCAGTGCCGCTTTTGAGCGATGGCGCACGGAGCGTTGCTCCGTCAGCACTCCGGCGACCCGGAGTTTGCCAGCCACGTCATGCATGACTACAAGAAGGCGGACCTCGACCCGCAGACTCGGGGGATGCTGGACTTCACGGCCAAGCTGACCAAGAATCCGGCGTCGATGGAGAGGTCCGACGTTCAGGCTCTCAGGGAGCTGGGTCTGAGCGATGAGCAGGTGCTTTCGACGGTCCTCATCACGTGCGTTTTCAACTTCATGACGCGCCTCGCCGATGGCCTTGGCGTCGAGTTCCCCGCGCGAAACCAGGAGGGCATCGAGGCGTGGCTCACGGGCCCGGCCACCGAGCAGGAGTGGATGCTAAAGCAGAAGGCTTAGGTGTGGCCGGCGGAACGGAGACTTTGCCTCGCCTGGCACAGTGTCATTGGTTTGAAAATAGGCCATTCTTGTATCTGGGGTGGGGATTGTGTTGACATGCAATACGAGAACCACTCCGCCAATGGAACGAGCCCACCGCCCCAGACCCTTCGGCTGCGGCCTCAGGGTGACAGTAACATCAGGGCGCACGCGGACAGTTGTGCACCCTGGCCGTATATTTTCATTCTTTTGTTACCGTGGTCGCGACCGCTACGAGCGATTCTGAGGAGCCGCCGCGACGAAGAATCTACGGCGTTACGACCGATTACCTGGGTCCGCCGTCGCCACCACAGCGATGGCGATTCAGCCAAGGGAAGCCGCTCGGCGAGCGCCACCCCCTTGACGTCCGCGCGCCTTAGACCCTTCGGCGGAGCCTCCTGAGCCTGTCGAGGGGCTCAGGGTGACAGGGCGTTAAGACACCAGGCGCCGGGTCACGCGGCAAGAATGTTAGGGTACCGCTGCCTTGGCGATCGCCAGCAGCTCTTCGTCAGGCATCTCGAGGTCTATCGGCTCGCCGTGGGGCTGGGGAACGTCGAACCCGGTCTTGTAGTAGACCTCGATGGTGTTGCCCTCGGGGTCGAGCGCGTACATCCCAAACGCGTTGCCGTGGCTGACGATGCGCTGGGTCCTTACGCCCTCGTCCTTGAAGACGCGGTAGAAGTCCTTCAGCTCGCTGAGGCTATCGACGTAGAACGATAGCTGCTGGACCAGCTTGACGTCGGGCGGCGCCGACCGGCCCTTCATGAGGACGAACTCGTGGTGCTCGTCCTCGGGGTGGGCGCTGAGGAACACCATCCCGCGCTCCTCCAGGTCCTCGTCAGTGATCTGCAGCCCCATGATGCGCGTGTAGAAGTCGCGTTGCTTCATGACGTCGTCGCAGTAGATACCGACGTGTCCAAGTCCGCTTACTTTCGGCATATTTTCACCCTCCAAGGCATCGTCCGTTCCAGCTATCTTAGCATGGCGCAAAAGAACTCTTTCGACCATCCGATTCAAACATGCTCAGGCAGGCTCTCCGGCGCCCTTTCGAGTGAGAAAGGGGAGAAATTGTATCTGAGGGACACCCCTTCGACGATGCTCAGGGCGGGCTCTCAGACTCCCGGCAGAGGGGCAAAGCCCCTCTGCACTCCCCCTTTTCATCAGCCTGCTAATGTTCGTACGTGTTTTACAAATAAGGCCGGGCCAGGAATCGCCCATTGCCGAGTTTACGGCTGGTGGCATATCCCCACCTAGTCTCGGGCCGTTGCCCACGAGACCCCATTGAGGATGAGCCGCTGGAACTGCTGTGTCTCGAAACTCTGTCCGTTGTGCCCCAGGGTCGTCGTGAACACCCTGCCGTCGCCGTAAGTCCGGGTCCAGGCCAGAGGGAACGTGCCGCCCGGCATGGGGGTCGGCTGGCCTCCCCACTGGTGGGTGCCCGCCTCGGAATCGGCGGTCAGGAACACGTCGTTCCCAGGTTTGAGGGCCAGGCCCATGTAGAGCTCGTCGTTCGTCACGAAGTCCTCGATATCCTGCGCGCATGGATGCCCGGAGTCCTTGACGTTGACGCTGACCTGGCCGTACGGCGGATGAAAGCTGGTGCCGGTGACCCAGCCGCCTCCCGTAATGTCATGGAATTCGGGCCACGCCTCGGGACGGCAGCCCGAGATGTGTATGCAGACGAAAGCCTTGCCGCCGTCTACGAACTGGGTCAGCGCGGTCCGCTCGCTCTCCTGCAGTGTCAGGTCGGCCTCGCGCCGGGTGTTGAAGACCACGCAGTCTGCATCCTCCATCCGGCCCGAGGTCAGGACCCCCGCATCTTCGGTGACCTCTACGGCGTGCCCTGCCGCCTTCAGGAACTTCTCAAGGACCGGCGTGCTCTCGCCGTAGGGGTGTTTACCGCCGGACAGAACCAATAGTTTCATCGGGTGCTCTCAAATAGGATTCACGGCTGTATGCAGGCAACGACGGCCGGTTACAGGCCGGCCCGCGCCGGTGCTGGGAGTCTATCCCAACAGCAGAACCCGGTCAAGACGCTCGCCAGACCAAGCCAGACCAAGGAGGCGAAAGCCTACCCCGTGGTATAATTTCGGGCATGCTCGCGCTTTCGGTTCGACTCATTGTGGCGATGGTTGGCGTGACGCTTTTCGTGGCGTGTGGAAGCACCGTCGCGTCACCTGCGACGGTCGATCTCACGCCCCTCGTCACGGCACCGACGGCGACCCCGTCGCCGACTCCTAGCCCGATTCCGATTCCCACCCCGACGCCATCCCCAACCGCGACGCCTGAGCCGACTCCCGCCGCGGTCCTGGCGCTCCCCCCCGATGCCCCATCCGCCATCGAGATTCTGGCGGCGTCGTTCGCGGCCATGGAGGCGGTCCAGTCGATGCACCTAGAGATGGTGGCCGAGATCAAGATCGACTCCGGCGGCACCGAGACGAACCTGCCCATCAAGCTGGTGGGCGATTTTCAGGCGCCCGACAGGGTCCGCTCGAGCCTGAGCGTCAGCCTGGGCTTCTTCAGCATCGAGGTCGAGACCATCGCCATCGGAGACGACGTGTACACGACCGACCCGTTGACGGGCGCCTGGAGCCTGAGCTCCGAGGCGGCGTTCGCCTTCCCCGCGCCCGCGGACTTCGCGACCGGCACCGATCTGGCGCTTCTCGACCCGATCCTGTTGGGAATCGGCGAGCTTGACGGCGGCAAGGTGTTCCGCCTGAGCGGAGCCCCTCCGCCCGACATCTTCGGTACGGGCGAGGTGCTGTCCGACGCCGAGTTCTGGATAGGTGTGGATGACTTCTTGATCCGAAAGATTACGGCCGAGGCTGAGGTGGGACTGGACGCGATCAGCGGAGCCCTTGGCGATGTCGGCATCTCCGGCCCGGCGACCATCTCGCTGACGATCACCATCTCGGACTACGGGAAGCAATTTGTCATCGAGGCGCCAGAGCTGCCCTAGCCCCTACGCTAGGAGTCTGCGGCCGCCTTTCTTGCCCCTCCGACGGCGTCGCGGATGAACTCCACGATTTCTCCGGTCGATGTTCCAGGGCCAAATATCCCCCGCACGCCCATCGACTCCAGGGCCTCGCGGTCCGACTCTGGGATGATCCCCCCGGCAACTACGACGACGTTGTCCATCTCGTTCGCCTTGAGGCCTTCGAAGATCTGTGGGAACAGGTCGAGGTGCGCTCCGGAGAGGATGCTGAGCCCTATGGCATCGACATCCTCCTGAAGCGCCGTCTCCACGATCATCTCAGGGGTCTGCCGGATGCCGGTGTAGATGACCTCCATGCCGGCGTCGCGAAGCGCCCTGGCGATGATCTTGGCGCCGCGGTCGTGGCCGTCTAGGCCCGGCTTGGCGACCAATACCCTGATGACATCGTTGGCCACGGGCTACCTCCTGGCGCCTTGCCGGTCGACAAGCTCGATCAGCACTCCGCCGGTGGACCGCGGGTGAAGGAAGGCGATGCTACCCGACAGGCCCTGGCGAGGTTCTCTGTCCACCAGTTCGATCTCGTGATCGGCCAGCCTGTCGAGAGTCCCCGGCAGGTCGTCGACCTCGAAGCAGATGTGGTGCAGTCCTTCGCCGCGGCGCTCGATGAAACGGGCGATGGCGCCGTCCGCGTCCGTCGGTTGGATGAGCTCGAGCTGCGAGCCTCCGATTCGCACCAGCGTGGCGCGCACCGCCTGGTCCTCGATGTATTGGATGTCGTCACTGCTCACGCCGAAGATTTTTCCGTAGAGGGCCAGGGAAGCGTCGATGTCCTTTACCGCGATGGCGATGTGGTTGATGTGTCTGGCGACGCAGGGGCCGTCGCTGCTGTCGATTGCGTTTTCGTTCATCTGGATTGTTTGCCTTTTCTCAAGGTTACGGCCGCATGGTATGTCTACATACCGTCCCGCTGAAGTATGTTTCGAGCGATGATCAGTCGCTGTATCTCCGAGCTGCCCTCGTAGATCTCCGTGACTTTCGCGTCGCGATAGTAGCGCTCGACCGGGGTTGGAGAGAAGTAGCCCGTTCCGCCATGGATCTGCAAAGCCTTGTCTGCTGACTCGACTGCCACCCGCGACGCAAAAAGCTTCGCCATGGAAGCCTCGGTGACGAACGGCAGGCCTCTGTCCCGCAGCGTGGCCGCCCGCATCACCAGGAGTCTGGCGGCATCGATGCTGGTAGCCATGTCGACGATCATCCACTGGATCGCCTGGAAGTCGGCGATGCGCTGCCCGAAAGCCTCTCGTTGCTTGGCGTAGCTGACCGCCGCCTCATAGGCGGCCTGCGCGATGCCGACGCACTGCGCGGCGATCGAGATGCGGCTGGAACTCAGCACCTCCATCGCCTCGCGAAAACCGGAGCCCTCGTCGCCCAGGCGGTTCTCCTCAGGGACGGCGCAGTCCTGGAACACGAGCTCGGCCGTGGACGACGCGCGAACGCCCATCTTGCCGTGCTGAGGGATGATTGAGAGTCCCGCGGAGCCGCCCTCGACTACCAGCGCCTCCACGCCGCGAGTGCCCAAGGAGCGGTCCCGCGTTGCCATTACGATGAAGGTCGAGGCCTCCGCCGCGTTGGTGATGAACGTCTTGGTGCCATTGAGAACGTAGTGACCGTCGGTTTTGATGGCGGTGGTCCTCATGGCGCCGGCGTCGCTGCCCGAACCGGGCTCGGTCAGCGCGAAGGCGCCGATGGCCTGGCCCTTGGCCAGAGGGGGCACGAACTGCTGCTTCTGGCCCTCGCTGCCGAAAGCGTGGATGAACTGCGCGCAGAGCGACAGATGGGCAATGTAGGCGACGCTGGTTGCCGCGCAGCCCCGGGCGATCTCCTCGACGGCCACCGCGAGCTGTCGTGTCGTGCCGCCGCTGCCGCCGTACTTCTCGTCCAGGGTCAGGCCGAACAGACCCAGCCCGGCCAGCCCGTGCAGATTCTCCCAGGGGTACTCGCCGCTCTCGTCGTGGCCCGCCGCGCGGGGCGCCAGCTCGCGGTCCGCGAAGTCGCGCACGGTGCGCTTCAGCAGCCGCTCATCATCTGCCAGTAAGAGCTCGCTCATCGATTGGACCTCTCTCATGCCGGCCGCTTCACCGGTAACGCGAGAAGCAGACGGACCATCCGGGCACTCATCTGTTTAGCCCGTCTACCCAGTCATGCGTCTAAACCACGCTCTCCACCAAAGACACTATCTCAAATTCGGGAAGGGACAGCGCCACGAATGACGGCAGGCCAAGCCGCCGCCAAAGGGGTAGAGCCGGGATTCCGGCCCATCTCGCCACGTACAGAGCCATCACGGTACCGTGGGAGACGATGACGATGTCTCCTTCAGGGGAGTCTTCGATGATGGTCTGCGCCGCCGCGCCGAAGCGCTCCTGAGCCTGAGAGGCTGTCTCCTTGCCCAGGACCAGCTCGTCAGGCGATTGGAAAAATGAGGCGACCGCGGGGTCGAACTCCTCCGCCGGGAGAAACTCGACGTTGCTGCGGTCGTGCTCATGGAGCCCTTCAAATGCTCGATGGGGTTTGCCAAGGCGCTCGGCGATAATTTGCGCCGTCTGAACGGCCTTGGGCTCGACGCTGGACGCGATGAACTGAGGCGACGCGGCAGAGAGCGCGTCGGCCAATGGCGCGCAACGTCGTTTGCCCTCGTCACTCAAGTGCCATTCGCTCCTGAGCGCGCTGCGGTCCAGGTTGGGCAACGAGTGCCTAACAAGGAATAGCCTTCGTCGGCCTTCAGAATCCATCGTTGCTCCTCGAGCGGGGTGCTGGACGGGCTCGCCAGGCTATCCCCTGATTAGAACGGCGATACCTCATGCTCGCCGAAGGTCTTGCGAAAGACGTCCGAGATCTCGCCTACGGTGACGTAGGCTTCGACGCACTCCAGGATTGCAGGGACCGTGTTCTCCGAGCCCTTGGCCACGTCTTCCAGGCGACGAAGCGTCGACTCAACGCTT
>JADFIF010000058.1:0-2421 GCA_022566795.1 Chloroflexota bacterium | reverse complement strand
TCTTGCGAAAGACGTCCGAGATCTCGCCTACGGTGACGTAGGCTTCGACGCACTCCAGGATTGCAGGGACCGTGTTCTCCGAGCCCTTGGCCACGTCTTCCAGGCGACGAAGCGTCGACTCAACGCTTGGCGCGTCTCGCTCGCGCTTGACTCGGGCGAGCCGGTCCAGCTGGTTGCGCGTCTCCTGGGCGTCGATGGTCTGCAGCTTTTCGATCGGTGGCGTGGTCGCCTGGTACCGGTTCACACCGACCACTATACGCTCGCCGCTCTCGACCTCGCGCTGACGCCTGTAGGCGCTCTCGTGGATCTCCCGGACCTGGAAGCCGTCGTCGAGGGCGGAGAGCGCGCCGCCCATCTCCTCGATGCGGTCTATGTAGCCGAAGGCCTCATCTTCCAGCCGGTCGGTCAGGCTCTCGACGTAGTAGGAGCCAGCCAGCGGATCGACCGTATCGGTGACGCCGATCTCGTGCGCCAGAATCTGCTGCGTGCGCAGCGAGAGCTGTACGGCCTCCTCGGTGGGCAGCGCGAGGGCCTCGTCGCGCGAGTTGACGTGCAACGACTGTGTGCCTCCGAGAATCGCCGAGAGGGCCTGGACCGTGGTGCGAACGACGTTGTTGTCCGGCTGCTGGGCGGTCAGTGTGACGCCGGCGGTCTGCGTGTGGAATCGCAGCATCCACGACCGCGGATTCTCGGCGCCGAAGCGCTCGCGCATGATCTTCGCCCACATGCGACGGGCGGCACGGAACTTGGCGACTTCCTCGAAGAGGTTGCTTTGTGCCACGAAGAAGAAGGACAGCCGGCCACCGAAGCTGTCGACGTCGAGGCCGGTGTCTACCGCCGCCTTGACGTAGGCGATGGCGTTGGAGAAGGTGAAGGCCAGCTCTTGTACCGCGGTGGCGCCGGCCTCGCTCATGTGGTAGCCGCTTATGCTGATGGTGTTCCAGCGCGGGGCCTGGGCGCTGCAGTACTGGAAGACGTCCGTCACCAAGCGCATCGAGGGAAGCGGAGGATAGATGTAGGTCCCCCGGGCGATGTACTCCTTCAGGATGTCGTTCTGGAGGGTGCCTTCAAGCTTTTCGGGAGCTACGCCTTGCTTCTTGCCGACCGCCACGTATAGGGCCAGCAAGACGGAGGCGGTGGCATTGATGGTCATCGACGTGCTGGCCTTGTCCAGCGGGATGCCGTCGAAGAGCAGCTCCATGTCCGCCAGGCTGCTGATGGGCACGCCGGTCCTGCCAACCTCACCCTGAGCCATCGGATGGTCTGAGTCGTAGCCCATCTGCGTGGGCAGATCGAATGCGACGCTCAGTCCCGTCTGGCCCTGGTCGAGCAGGTAGCGGTACCGCCGGTTGGACTCCTCGGGCGAGGCGAGTCCCGCGTACTGGCGCATGGTCCACAGGCGCCCGCGGTACATGTTGGGCTGGACGCCTCGGGTATAGGGGTACTCGCCCGGGTAGCCGAGGCGGCCGGCGTAGTCGAAGCCGTCCGCGTCTTCGGGAGTGTAGACGGTGTCGATCTCGAGTCCGGATTCTGTCTCGAAGCGCTCCCGTCGCTCGCCGAAGCGCTGCTTGGAGGGCTCGAGGGTGTCGTCGCTCCACTCTTGCTTGGATTTGCTGGGCATCTCAGGTGCTCACGGTGCGCATTCGATAGCTCCACCCGCGTCGTAGCCCTAATTATAAGCCATACGCCGTCGAAGCAATCAGATATGATCCGCTGGCTCATCGGCCCGCCCGGAACAACATAGTATCGCGCCCGACCAACGCCTTGACACCCACGGACAGGGGTACCTAGAATGAACACCAGTTCTGATGGGGCAGACAGTGTCCAGCCGCCGATCACCCAAAGCTGAAAAGTGACGGCCGAAAGCTGAGGGGGTGCTCTCATGACCCAACGCCTTGTGTCCGGCAAGCCTCAGGAGGAAGACTGGTCCCTCGACACCAGCCTTCGCCCGCGCAGGCTCGCCGACTACGTGGGCCAGGACAGCGTCAAGGGTAACCTTGACATCGCGATCACGGCCGCCAAACAGCGCGGGGAGCCTCTGGACCACGTGCTCATCTACGGGCCGCCCGGTCTCGGAAAAACCACCCTCGCCAACATCATGGCCACCGAGATGGGCGTTCGGATAAAGACGAGCTCCGGTCCGGCCATCGAGCGCCCGGGGGACATGGTCGCAATCCTCACCCAGCTGCAGCAAGACGATATTCTGTTCATCGACGAGGTCCATCGGCTGAGCCGCGTGGTCGAGGAGGTGCTGTACCCCGCAATGGAGGACTTCTTCGTCTCCTGGGTGATCGACAAGGGCCTCAAGGCTCGGAGCATGAACCTCACCATCAAGCCCTTCACGTTCATCGGCGCCACGACCCGATACGGCATGGTCAGCGCGCCGCTCCGGAACCGCTTCGGGTCGATACACCGGCTGGA
>JADFIF010000057.1 GCA_022566795.1 Chloroflexota bacterium | reverse complement strand
ATCGGCGCCGGCGAGGTCAAGATCAGGGTCCGAGCCTGCGCTCTCAACCGGCTGGACCTCTACACGCGTGCCGGGGTCCGAGGGACGCGGCTTCGGCTGAATGGCCCCCACGTCCTGGGTGGAGACGTCGCGGGCGAGGTCGCCGAGGTTGGCGCCGAGGTCACGGAGCTCAGCGCCGGCGACCGTGTGGTCGTCAACCCGCGGATGACCTGCGGCCAGTGCAGGCAATGCGTTGCCGGCAGAGGGGAGTTTTGCCGGCGAGCGAGGATGCTCGGCTCCTCTACCAGCGGTGGATACGCCGAGTTCGCCAGCGTGCCCGCGGTCAACGCTGTGCCGTTGCCGGAATCGCTCTCCTTCGAGCAGGCCGCCTCGCTGCCGACGGTTTTCCTGCCGTGCTGGAACATCCTGCTGCGCCGCGCCAAGCTGCAGCCCTGGGAGACGGTGCTGATTCCCTCCGCATCCAGTGGCGTGGGCACCGCCGCCATACAGGTCGCCAAGAAGGTCGTCGGCGCTCGGGTCATCGCCACTACCAGCACTGCGGAGAAGGCGCGCAAGGCGCGGGAGCTGGGCGCAGACGAGGTGATCAACTACCGAGAGGAGGACGTGGCTGACCGGGTCAAGGAGCTCACCGCCGGCGCGGGAGTCGAGGTCGTCTTGGACCACGTGGGCGCAGACTTCTGGCCCGCCGCCATCGCGTCGCTAGCTCCGGGTGGACGCTACGGAATCTGCGGAGTGACCTCCGGCTACAAGGCGGAGCTTCAGCTGGGCCTCATGTTCCTGCGGTACCACACCGTCTTCGGGGTCTTCATGGGGCGAACCGAAGAGCTGCGGCAGATAGTCGAGATGGCGGGACGAGGAGTCATCAGGGGCATAATCCACCAGACCTTCCCGCTGCGAGATGCGGCAAAGGCGCACGAGGCCATGGAAGGGCTCGACTTCTTCGGCAAGCTGGTGCTGACCGTGCCGTAGCTCCAGCCGGTCCCGGCTCGTTCCGAGTGCCAGAGACGGCGGAAACCAAAGCTACAGCAATCCCAACACCCCGGAAAATGATCCCCGTGCCGATGCATCGCGGTAGAGATGTAGCCATCGGACTGATCCGAGCGATCATCCGCGAGGTCGGGATTACCAGAGAACAGTGGAGTAACCTGTGACCGACTGTCTGCTATCTCCCCTTACCGGTTCAGGGCCGCCTGGCGGACTGTGATCTCGGCGCGAACCTCCGGATTGACCAGTGACATTGGCCACCTGCCGCTCAAAATTCGGGCGGTCTCCTGGCCGAGCTGCGTCGGCGCAGCCACCCTGGAGTTGCTGGATTGGCCCGCCGAGTGGGGCGTCACGATGACGTTGTCCATCTTCAGCAGTGGATTGTCCGCTGGCGTGGGCTCCTGCTCGAAGACGTCGATCCCCGCGCCCGCGATCTCCCCGTCTTGAAGGGCCTTGATGAGCGCCCGCTCGTCGACGGTTGGTCCCCGGCACGTGTTGATGAAGTAGGCGGTCGGCTTCATCGCCTTGAAGAACGACTCGCCCAGCAGGCCGCGAGTCTCGTCGTTCAGCGGTACATGGTCTGAGATGTAGTCCGACCGCTGGGCCAGCTCCTCGAGGCTGGACACCAGCTCGACCTTGTACTCCTTGGCTATCCACGATGGCACGTATGGGTCGTAGGCGATTACCTCGAGCCCGAAGACCTTGGCCTTGCGGCTGGTTGCGCGAGCAATGTTGCCGAAGGCCACTAGTCCCAGAGTCTGACCGTCGATGTTGGGCATCGGCATGAGCTGGGCTCGCGTGTCCGCGCCCCACTTGCCCTGCTTCACCAGGTCGTTGAGGATTGTGATCTTCTTTGCGCACGACAGGAGCAGTGTGATTGCGTGATTCGACACCTCTTCGGTGCAGAAGCCGGCGGTGTTGACCACCATGATGTTCTGCGCGGTGGCTGCGTTATGGTCGATGTGATTGAAGCCGTGGCCGAAGCTGACGATGGCCTGTTGCCCTTCGAACTCCCTGATAACCTCTTTGGGCATCGGCACGCCTTGGTTGACAACTACGTCGGCGCCCTTCACGGCCTCTATGGTCTCACCGTCGCTGTTGCAGACGTGAACGTCCAGCTCATAGTCGAGGCCGGACAATCCCTGCTCGAAGAGTGTGGTGTCGGCGCCTTCGCCCCTCGTTATGTACGCTACCCTATGTTTTGCCAATGCTTCCTCCTTTAGGTGTCGCCGAGTAGGGGATGCCGCTGAAGTGAAGTTGCAGGGACGCCTACCGGTTCTCGTTGGCAAGCGTGCCCATGGCGGATATGACCGTGTCGATCTCCTGGTCGCTGGTGAAGAACGCGGTCGACAGCCTCATGGCCGAATGCTTCAGCGCCGCCCGCCCTAGCACACGCCAGCGCTCCCACATCTGGGAGTTCAGGTCGTCGCCTGTAAGGCCGTTGACCGAGAACGTGACGATGCCCGTCGAGAACTCCGGAGATTCGGGGCTTCGCAAGGCCACACCCGAGGTCTCCGCAATGCCGGCTTTGAGACGGTCGGTCAGCACTCTGACCCGCGCCTCGATTTCGCTCAGGCCGGTGGAGTCCAGGAACTCTATGGCGTTGCCCATCGCGTTGTACAGCGGGTCGTGCCGGCCTCCAAACTCGAACCGGTGTGCGGTGTCGGCGAACTGCAGCTCGTCGGTGTCGCGGTCCCACGTGCCCGCCTGGGAGCCGGTCCACGAGATGTTGAGCCTTTCGACCCACTCGCGCTTCACGTAGAAGATGCCCGTGCCCCAGCCGCCGAGGAGCCATTTGTGGCCGGTGCACGCATAGAAGTCGCAGTCGATCGCCGCCAGGTCGATAGGGAACTGCCCGGCCGACTGAGCGGCGTCGTACGCCACCGGCACGCCGCGGTCGTGGGCCATCGAGCAGATTTCGGCCGCCGGAAGTCTCGTCCCCGTGTCGGTCGTTACGTGGCTAAGACACAGCAGGCGCGTCCTGCCCGTAATGAGGCGGTCGAGGCCGGCCAGCAGCTCGGTCTTGTCGTTGACGAGCCGGAGCTTCTTGACTTTGATGCCTTTCTGCTCCGCCAGACTGAGCCAGATCATGATCCCACTGGGGTGCTCCTCATCTGTGACGATGACCTCGTCGCCGGGGCTCCAATCCATGCCGTAGGCCACCGTGCTTAGCCCTTCGGAGACTGACCGCAGCAGCGCGATCTCCTCCGGCGTGACCCCGAAGAAACGGGCGACCGTTTTGCGCGTCTCCTCGAACTGCTCCCGAATGGGGCCTCGGACCGTTGGGATGTCGGGTCCCTGGGTCCCTGCGGTCTCGTAGGTGTCTCTTATCACGTCGATGGCGGAGCGCGGCATGGGTCCTGACCCGCCCGTGTTCATGTAGATGGACTTGTCCAGGGCGGGGATCTGACGTCTGATCTGGTCGATGTCGAGCACGGGGGTCGCCTCCAGTCCTGGCTGAGGGTAGGGCAGCAGGATGCCGGCGCCTATTATAGCGGAACCCCGGCATGATGTCAGCGGTGCGAGACACACGGCCAAGGTCAGCCGCGTGGGGCCGTGTCCCAGCCGCCCTGAGGAGGGTGCTACGACGTGGTGAGCGTGCGGGGCAGGAACGATCTGCCCGTGATGTACTGGTCGATGCCCCGGGCGGCCTCACGGCCCTCGGCCATGGCCCAGACCACTAGGGATTGTCCCCGCGCCATGTCGCCCGCCGCAAAGACCCCGGGCACCGTTGTCATCTTGTCCTCGTCGGTCTTCACGTTGCCGCGTGCGTCGAGCTCCACGCCAAGCTCCGAGAGCATTCCGCCCGGCTCGGGGTGGAGGAACCCCATGGCCAGGAGCACTAGCTCGGTCTCGACCTCGAACTCGCTCCCGGGGATCTCGAGGGGAGATCGACGTCCCGTATCGTCCGGCGGGCCCCATCCGAGCCGCACCGCGTGGAGCCGCTCGACGCGGCCGTTGGACCCTGAGAGCCGCTTGGTCACGATATCGTAGTCGCGCACTCCGCCCTCCTCGTGGGCGGCGGAGGTCGTCAGAACAAGCGGCCACTGGGGCCAGGGATTGTCAGGCCGGCGCTCTTTCGGCGGCTCGGGCAGCAGCTCGAACTGGTGGACTATCTCGGCTCCCTGCCGGTGAGCGGTCCCAAGGCAGTCGGCGCCCGTGTCGCCACCCCCGAGGATGACCACTCGCTTTCCCTCGGCCGTTATCTTCTCGGCGGGGTCGATGTGCTCTCCAGCGTTCGCTCTGTTCTGCTGTTTCAGGTAGTCCATGGCGTAGTGGACGTCTTTGAGGTCCCGCCCCTCCACGTTGAGGTCGCGAGGTACAGTTGAGCCTCCGGCGAGGAGAACGGCGGCGTACTCCTTCACCAGAGTCTGAGCGGCGACGTCGCTCCCAACGGTGACGCCGGTCCTGAACGTAATCCCCTCGGCCGTCAGCTGGTCGACGCGCCGCTCAACGATGTGCTTCTCCAGCTTGAAGTCGGGTATGCCGAGCCGAAGCAGACCGCCAATTCGGTCGTCTCGCTCGAAGACGGTGACCAGGTGGCCTGCGCGATTGAGCTGCTGGGCGGCGGCCAATCCCGCCGGTCCGGAGCCGACAATTGCCACGCGTTTCCCGGTGCGGGTCTGGGGCGGCTGTGGGGTAATCCAGCCCTCCTTCCAGCCGCGGTCCACGATGGCCTTCTCGATCTGCTCGATGGTCACGGGCTCTTCATTAATGGCGAGAACGCAGGACGCCTCACATGGCGCAGGGCATATCCTGCCTGTGAACTCGGGGAAGTTGTTGGTCGAATGAAGCGCTGCCAGCGCCTCGCGCCACCGCCCTCGATAGACCAGGTCGTTCCAATCGGGAATGAGATTTCCTAGAGGACAGCCCGTGTGGCAGAAGGGGACAGAGCAGCTCATGCAGCGAGAGCCCTGGTCGCGTGCCTCCTGCTCCGTCCAGTCCCGGTAGAACTCGCGCGAGCTTCGAATCCGCTCCGCTACCGGGATGCGGGGCTGCGTCTGGCGCCGTTTCTCTTTGAATCCTGTAGGCTTGCCCATGTTCGCTCTTAGCGACTAGTCTGCGGTCTGCAACGCGCGCTCGCGTTCTCCGTTCTTACGCTCCTGAAGAACTCGCTTGTAGTCTCGGGGCATCACCTTCACGAACTTCGGGAGCATCCCGTCCCAGTCGGCAAGAACTCTGGCCGCGTTGGCGCTCCCCGTACAACGAAGGTGCTCTTCTATCAACCGGGACAGAGCTTCCCGGTCCTGTTGCTCGACGACGGGCTCGAGGTCCACCATGCCGGTGTTACAGAGCCCCGTGAACTTCCCAAACTCGTCTAAGACGTAGGCCTCTCCGCCGCTCATGCCGGCCGCGAAGTTGCGGCCGGTTGGCCCCAGCACAACGACGCGGCCGCGTGTCATGTACTCGCAGCCGTGGTCGCCCACGCCCTCGACCACCGCCTCGGCGCCGCTGTTGCGTACCGCGAAGCGCTCGCCGGCGATGCCGCGAATGAACGCCTGGCCTCCGGTGGCGCCGTAGAGGACGACGTTGCCTACGATGATGTTCGTCTCAGCCGCGAACCGAGCTTCGTCCGGCGGCGTGATGACGACACGTCCGCCCGACAGGCCCTTCCCGAAGTAGTCGTTGGCGTCCCCCTTAACCCTCATGGTGATGCCCTTAGCGAGGAAGGCGGCGAAGCTCTGGCCCGCGGAGCCTTTGAAATCGATCTGAATGGTGGAGTCTGGCAGCCCCTCCTCCCCGTAGCGGCTTGCTACCGTGTGGCTCAGCATCGTACCGACCGTGCGGTTGGAGTTGCGTATGGGCAGCTCGAGCCGCACGGGCGTCCGGCTATCGACCGCTCCCTGGCAGTGGGCTATTAGCTGGTTGTCCAGGGCCTTCCAGAGCTCATGGTCCTGCGAATGCTCCTTGCACCAGTGGGTGGCGACACTCTGTGGCACGTCGGGCTTGTGAAGGAGGTTGGTGAAATCCAGGCCCTTTGCCTTCCAGTGGTCTACCGCCGCCCGGGCTTCCAGCATGTCGACACGGCCCACCATCTCCTCCACGGAGCGGAATCCAAGGTCGGCCATTATTCCCCTTAGCTCCTCGGCGACGAAGAAAAGGTAGTTGATCAGGTGTTCGGGCTTGCCGGCGAACTTCTGTCGAAGCGCGGGGTCCTGAGTCGCTATGCCCACCGAGCACGTATTCAGGTGGCACTTCCTCAGCATGATGCAGCCCATCGTAATCAGTGGGGCAGTGGCAAATCCGAACTCCTCGGCGCCCAGCAGGCACGCGATAGCGACGTCACGACCGTTCTTTAGCTGGCCGTCCGTCTGCACGACGATTCTGCCGCGCAGGTCGTTCAACACCAACACCTGCTGGGTCTCGGCCACCCCAAGCTCCCACGGAAGCCCCGCGTGCTTGATCGACGACTCCGGTGACGCGCCGGTCCCGCCACTGTCTCCGCTAATCAGCACGACGTCCGCGTGACCTTTGGACACGCCCGCCGCTATGGTCCCAACGCCGGCCTCGGCCACGAGTTTGACGTGCACTCGGGCCGACGGGTTGGCGTTCTTGAGATCGTGGATAAGCTGCGCCAGGTCCTCGATGGAGTAGATGTCGTGGTGCGGCGGAGGCGAGATGAGCTCGACCCCGGGGGTGGAGTTGCGCACCCAACCGATGTAGTCGTCTACCTTGCCTCCGGGTAGCTGACCACCCTCGCCCGGCTTGGAGCCCTGGGCCATCTTGATCTGAAGGTCCTTGGCGCTGGAGAGGTAGCTTATCGTCACGCCGAACCGGCCGGACGCCACCTGCTTCACCGCGCTGTTCCGCGAGTTACCGTCGGCGTCAGGGACGTAGCGATGGTAGTCCTCACCGCCCTCCCCCGTGTTGCTCCGCGCGCCGATGCTGTTCATCGCGATTGCAAGCGCCTCATGCGTTTCCCTGCCTATCGAACCCAGGGATATCGCCCCGGTGGCGAAACGCCTCACGATCTGCGCTGCGGGCTCCACGTCGTCGAGAGCGACGGGATTCTCGGACTTCTTGAACTCAAGCAGTCCCCTGATCGTGCTCAACCGCCTGTTGTCATTGTCTACAAGGTCGGAGAACGCTCTGTAGCTCTTGAAGCTATTGGTGCGAGCGGCGTCCTGAAGTGTGGCGATGGTGTCTGGATTCCACATGTGGTACTCACCGCCGCGCCGCCACTGGTAGTATCCGCCCGATTCTAGGTCCAGGCCGCCGTCTACCAGAGGCTGGAGGTACGCCGTGGCGTGGCGCAGGGTCGACTCTGTCTCAATCTCGGCCAGGCCTATCCCTCCGACTCTCGACGGTGTCCAGGTGAAGTATCTGTCGATGAGGCCGTTGTTGAGGCCGACAGCCTCGAAAATCTGGGCGCCACGATAGCTCTGAATCGTGGATATTCCCATCTTGCTCATGATCTTGAGGATGCCCTTATGTGCCGCCTTGAGGTAGTTCTTCTCGGCGTCCTTGTAATCGAAGGGCGTCAGGAAGCTCTCGTCGGCCGCCATGCGGCGTAGGCTCTCCAGGGCCAGGTAGGGGTTGACGGCCCCGGCGCCATACCCGATAAGCAGAGCGAAGTGGGCGACCTCGCGCGGCTCTCCCGATTCGACTACGATGCCGACCTTCGATCTGGTCCCCTCTCGGATCAGGTGGTGGTGTACGCCGGCTGTCGCGAGAAGACTGGGAATAGGGGCGCTTTCAGCATCGACGCCCCGGTCCGACAGGATGAGGATGCCGTGGCCGTCGGCGATGGCTTCGGATGCTCGTTGGCACAGGCCGTCCATCGCTCGCTTGAGGGCGCCGGGACCCTCCTTAGGAGTGAACAGCGTGCTCAGGGTCTTCGCTTTCAGGCCCCCTATCATGGCATGCCTTATCTTGGCCAGGTCCCGGTCGGCCAGGACCGGATATCGGAGGCGAAGCTGTCGGCTGTGCTGAGGGGTCTCGTCCAGCAGGTTCAGCTCGGGACCGATGGTGGCCTGTAGCGACGTTACCAGCTCCTCTCGAATGGCGTCGAGGGGCGGGTTGCTCACCTGTGCGAATAGCTGCTTGAAGTAGCTGAAGAGCACGGGCCCCTGGTCCGAGAGCACGGCGAGCGGCGCGTCGTTGCCCATGGAGCCGATCGGCTCTGAGCCGGTCGCCGCCATCGGCTCCATCAGCATTTGGAGGTCTTCCAACGTGTAGCCGAAGGCCCCCTGCCGAGCTACCAACGTGTCGTGGTCCGGGGCCTCGGCCGGGGGAGCATCGGGGAGCTCCTCCATCGTCACGCGGTTGTCGGCCAGCCATTGGCCGTATGGCCTCCGCCTAGCAAGCTCGTACTTGATCTCGGCGTCTTCGACGATCTTGCCCTGTGCCGTATCCAGCAGGAACATGCGGCCCGGGTAGATTCGCTCCTTGTACATGATCCTGTCCGGCGGGATGTCGAGAACGCCCGTCTCTGACGCCATGACGAGCAGGTCGTCGGTCGTGACAAGGTATCGGCACGGCCGCAGTCCATTGCGGTCCAACACCGCGCACACCCGCGTCCCATCGGTGCCGATGACCAGCGCCGGGCCGTCCCAGGGCTCCATCAGCGACGAGTGGTACTCGTAGAAGTCGCGCTTTGCCTGGTCCATCGGGATGTGGTCACCCCAGGCCTCGGGGATGAGCATCATCATGGAGTGGGGCAGCGAGCGCCCCGATGCCAGCAGGAGCTCGAGAGCGTTGTCGAGGGTCGCCGTGTCGCTCTGTCCTTGAGATAAGATGGGCAGCAGCTTGCGGACGTCCTCGCCGAGCTCAGGGGACTCGAACTGCGCCTCCCGCGCGGCCATCCAGTTGGTATTGCCGCGAAGGGTGTTGATCTCGCCATTGTGGATGATGAGCCGATATGGGTGCGCCAGCTTCCAGGAGCCGAGCGTGTTCGTGCTGAAGCGCGAGTGGACCATTGCAAAGGTGGAGCTGAAGGCCTCGTCGCCGAGGTCGTGATAGAAGTGCTCGAGCTGGTGGGCCATGATCAGACCCTTGTAGACCACCAGATTGGAAGAAAGACTGCAAACGTAGAAGTCGCCCGCGCCGTCGACGCCGGATGCATCGGATGCCCCAGATACGACGACGGTTTTTTCGATCCTCCTTCTGAGGACGTATAGCTTGAGCTCGAAGCTGGACTGCGTCGTGATGTCGCGAGACCGACCTACGAAAAACTGGCGGATCTCCGGCTGCACCTTGGCGGCCAGCCTGCCGATGGCATCCGGCGAGACAGGGACGTCCCGCCAGCCAAGAAAGGTCTGGCCCTCGTCCGCGACGGTCTGCTCGATGATTCGCTCACAGGTGGCGCGCCGGTCACCGTCCTGCGGGAGGAACGTCATTCCGACGCCATAGCAGCCAGGCTCTGGGAGTGCAATTCCGAGCGAGGCGCACTGCCTGTGAAAGAAGGCATGGGGCATCTGCGTCAACAGCCCAGCGCCATCGCCGGTTTCGGGGTCGGCGCCGCACGCGCCTCTGTGGCCAAGGTTGACTAGCGCTTCGAGCCCCTGGACGATGATGCTGTGAGAGGCCCGGCCCTTCACGTTGGCGACGAGGCCCACCCCGCAGGCGTCGTGCTCGAACGCAGGGTCGTATAAGCCCTGCTTCGCTAGCCTCGGAATATACCGCTCGGAGTCTCTCATTTCGGATGCCTGTGGCGCCCAACCTAATGGAAAATGCTCGACCCAGTCAACCCTCCGGCAAGCTCAGGACAGCCTACGCCCAAAGGCCTCAAGGCATTGGCCTTGGATTCTTGTATCTTCCAGCTTGGGTATTACAGATAGGGTGCTTCGCCCACGGCTCAGAATGCCATCGCGGTAGAGTGACGGTCCGTTGGGGCTGCCAATCAAAGAACCCCTAGATACCGCTCCGCCTCGTAGTCCGAGACCTTCGAGTGGTACTCCTCCCACTCGATCTTCTTGTTCTCGATGAAGCTGGTGAAGACCGGGTCTCCCAGCGCCTTTGAAACGAGTTCGCTCTTTTCGGTGATCTGTATTGCCTCCCACAGGTTGCCGGGAAGCGACTCGATGCCCAGCCGCTTACGCTCCGCTTCGCTCATCTCGTGCACGTTGGCCTCCACGGGGGCCGGCAATGTGTAGTGGTCCTCGATCCCTTTGAGTCCCGCCGCGAGCATCACGCTGAACGCCAGGTAGGGATTGCAGGCGGCGTCGGGAGCGCGATACTCGATGCGCCGTGACTCCTCCCTTCCGGGCTTGAACTCCGGCACTCGGATGAGGTCGGAGCGGTTGACCGTCGCCCACGATACGTACGTGGGCGCCTCATACCTGGGCACGAGGCGCTTATAAGAGTTGACCCACTGGTTCGTGACCGCGGTGATCTCTCTAGCGTGGCGCATGAGGCCCGCGATGAAGCACCTGGCCGTGGTGGAAAGTCGCTGGGGCGCCTCTGAGTCGTAGAAGGCGTTTCGCTCGCCTTTGAACAGCGACTGGTGCGTATGCATACCGCTGCCGTTGACGTTGGCGATGGGCTTGGGCATGAACGTCGCGTGGACGTTATGGCGCATGGCGATCTCTTTGATCACCAACCGGTAGGTCATGACCGTGTCGGCCATTGTCAGCGCGTCAGTATGTCTCAGGTCGATCTCGTGCTGGCTAGGGGCCACCTCATGGTGGCTTGACTCGACGGGGATACCTAGCTCCTCCAGCGTGAGCACCGACTCGCGCCGGAGGTCTGTGGACAGGTCGGAGGCATCCTGATCGAAGTAGCCTCCCTGGTCGAGCGTCTCGGTGCTGCGCGCGTCCTTGAAGTAGAAGTATTCGATCTCCGGACCGACGTAGTAGGTGAAACCCAAGGCGGCGGCGCGCTCCAGATTACACCTCAACACGAACCTCGGGTCGCCCTCAAATGGCACCTCGTCGGGCGTGATGATGTCGCAGAACATGCGGGCCACGGCGTTGGTGCGAGGCCTCCAGGGCAGGAGGCTAAAGGTGTTGGGGTCCGGTAGCGCGTACATGTCACTCTCGTCCGTGCGCGCGAAGCCCGCGATGGCGGAGCCGTCGAAACCCATGCCTCGCGTGAGGGCGCCCTCCAGCTCCTCCACCGTGATGGCGAAGCCCTTCAGGCTCCCGAGGATGTCGGTGAACCACAGGCGGATGAACTTGACGTCGTGCTCCCGTGCCTCGTGGAGCACGTATTCGATCGCCTCAGGGTTGCGCTCTAGCATCGGCTCGCGTTCAAGGATTGCATTCGGCCGCGCTGGGATTCAGGAAACGGATGGTCACGTCGCAGGGCTTGACAGAGGCCGCTCCGCCCGACAGCTAAGCGGGATTGCATGGGAATATAGCAATTTGTGAAAGTTGTGTCAATGTGAACTCGGAACGTATACAAGGCTGAGCCTTTCCGGCGTACCGTCAAGCGGGCTCCGCGGCGCAAACCGCCGCGGAGCCGCGTTCACTAGCCCCTCGAGACCCTATGCGTCGAAATACAGGTAGAACTCGTAGGGGTGCGGGCGCAGCCGTAGCTCGTCTACCTCCCGAGTTCGCTTGTAGTCCAGCCACATCTCGATCAGGTCCGGCGTGAATACGTCGCCCTTGAGCAGGAACTCGTGGTCAGCCTCCAGGGCGTCCAGAACTTCTGGAAGGCTGCCCGGCACTTGCTTGAGCTTGGCCGCCTCCTCGGGCGGTAGATCGTAGAGATCGACGTCGAGGGGCTCGCCCGGGTCGATCTGGTTGGCGATGCCGTCTAGGCCGGCCATGAGCATCGCCGCAAAGGCGAGGTACGGGTTCGCCGAGGGGTCCGGACAGCGATACTCGATGCGTTTGGCCTCCGGCGACTTGAAGTACATGGGGATTCGCGCGCACGCGCTTCGGTTCCTGGCCGACAGCGCCAGTATCACCGGGGCCTCGAAGCCGGGCACCAGCCGCCGGTACGAGTTGGTCGTGGGCGCGCAGAAGGCCAGAAGGGCCGGGGAGTGCTTCAGCAGCCCGCCGACATAGTACTTCATCATGTCGCTCATGTTGGCGTAGCCCTCGCCGTAGAACAGGTTCGTGCCGTTCCGCCAGATGCTCTGGTGGGTATGCATCCCCGTTCCGTTGTCGCCGTACAGCGGCTTGGGCATGAACGTCGCGACCTTGCCGTGCTCCCGCGCCACGTTCTTCAGGATGTACTTGTAGATCATCACGTTGTCGGCGGTCTTGGTCAGAGTATCGTAGCGAATGTCGATCTCCCCCTGCCCCGCCGTGGCCACCTCGTGGTGATGCTTCTCCACATGGATCCCGAACTTCTGCATCTTTAGAACGGCCTCAGACCGGAGATCGGTCAGCGTGTCCACCGGCGGCGCCGGGAAATACCCCTCCTTATATCTGGGCCTGTGCGCCTGGTTGGGCACACCCGCCAGGCTGATATCCGACCCAGAGTTCCAGACGCCTTCGTCCGAGTCTATGAAATAGTAGCCGCTGCGCGCATCCTGATCGAACCGCGCCGAATCGAAGATGAAGAACTCCACCTCCGGCCCCCAGTAGCTGACCTCCCCTACGCCGGAGGTTTTCAGGTGCCGCTCCGCTTTCTGAGCAATCCATCGAGGGTCGCGCGGGTAGTTGGTGCCCGTGTTAGGGTCGCGGACGTCGCATATGAGACTCAAGGTCGGTATCTCGTAGACCGGGTCGACTGTCGCGGTATTCGGATCGGGCACCAGCAGCATGTCGCTCTCGTGGATGGGTTGGAAGCCACGGATGCTCGACCCGTCGAATCCGGTCCCCTCTTCGAAGAGCTCGGGTGTAAGCTCGCTGGTGGGTATCGACAGGTGCTGCATCGTGCCTGGGACGTCCACGAACTTCAGGTCGATCATGTCGATGTTGCGCTCTGCGGCTAGCTCGATGACCTCTGCTGCTGATCTGGTCGTCACGGCCTCTGCTCCTTACCGAATCGAATCCCCTGTATCCAAGACCTGAAGAGGCCCCAATGTGGGGGCCCTTCCTCAGACGGCGTTGACAGTGGTTGACTGGCTATTCAGATCGCTTGGACTTGCGCATCCACGATGGAACGACAACCCACATCGCGAAGAGCGCAACGAACGCTACGCCGCCAAGTATGACCTCAATCCCCATTAGTTCCAGTCCTCCCCAACGGTGGGAAGCGTGTCGCCTCGCTGGCTGTTTGTGCTTCGATTCACAGTCTAGGTAGCCGATGTTTCTTAGATGTTGCGCAGATGTTAAATCTTTGTAACATCGCCGCTGATTGGCCCCGCCCGCCGCAGGGGCGGGGCCAATCAGCGGGAGGAGCCGGCCGTAAGGTTTAGTCGTCGCCCGTCGCGCCGATTGCGGTGATCGTGGGCGCAGGGATGGCAATCTCGGGGTAGGCGAGCGCGCCGTGCTCGGGCTCGTCGAGCCCCAGGGTCTCTTCCTCGACAGAGGCGCGGAGGCCCATCGTCTTGTTCAGCATCCAGAAGAGGGCGAAGCCGGTTCCAAAGGCCCAGGCAACGACCGTCGCCATGCTGATGAGCTGGGCGACGATCTGGGCTCCTTCGCCTGCCACCAGGCCACTTACGCCACCGTAGCTGCCGTCGGCGAATATGCCAACGGCCAGCAGACCCCACAGGCCGGCCGCGCCGTGGACCGACACGGCGCCGACGACGTCGTCGACCTTGAGCTTGCGCTCGACGAAGCTGACGCTGGCCATCATGACGACGGCCGCGACGCCTCCGATGACGACCGCGGCCCACGGGGCGACGAAGGCGCATGGTGCCGTAATGCCCACCAGCCCGGCAAGCGCCCCGTTGGCTGACATGGCGATGTCGGTTTTTTCCGTTCGCATCAGCTGCACGTACATGGCTACTACGGCCCCGGCAGCGCCCGCCAGCAGCGTGTTGGTGGCAATTGTCGCGATGCGAGGGTCGATGCCCGACAATGTGCTTCCGGCGTTGAAACCGAACCACCCGAAGAACAGGATGAAGGTCCCGATCACGACGTAAGGCATGTTGTGGCCGCGGATCTCGTTGGGCGTCCCGTCGGCGTTGAACTTCCCGATTCGGGGGCCGACTACCATCGCGCCAGCCAGTGCGACCATCCCACCGACCGCGTGCACGACGCCGGACCCGGCGAAGTCGACCGCGCCAACGTCGCCTGCGCCGATGTCCAGGCTGCCAAGCCAGCCGCCTCCCCAGACCCAGTGGCCGTAGATCGGGTAGATCACCGCGCCCACCATGAAGCTATAGGCGAGATACGCGTTGATCCGCGTCCGCTCGGCGATGGCCCCGGCCACGATAGTCGCGGCGGTGCCGGCGAACACCATCTGGAATATCCAGAGCAGCGCCGTTTTGTCAGTCTCGGCATCGCCCGAAAGGAAAAACCCCGAGTACCCGATAATCGAGTTCCCGTCGCTGAGGCCGGTCGCCGCGAGGGAACCCCCGAACATGAGGGCGAATCCGAAGGCCCAGAACGAGAGCGCCGTGATACAGAAGTCCAGGAAGCTCTTGGTCATGTAGTTTACGGTGCTCTTCGAACGGATCAGCCCGGCGCCCAGAAAGGCGAACCCAGCCTGCATGAAGAAGACCAGGAACGCTGCCACGAGCGTCCAGCTAAAGTCCACGCCAGACGCGACCTTGTCGATGGTCAGGTCCTGGGCTCTCGCGACGGCTCCGCTGCCGACGAAGATGCCGACTCCGAGAAGTACCAAAAGCGCGATTCTGGCTCGAATAGGCGAGAGTCGCGTCACGTACGAAAGCTTGTTCATTCGGCCGATTCCTCCATTCTTCGACATCTATTCGTGATGTTGTTACAGAGGAAGGTAACTTGGCTCTGTTACACGCGTGTTGCCAAAGTGTTACATCTGTATGTCGTCGGTGTTACATGGGTGTTAAATGGCGTGGGGGGAGGACACCTCTGCCGAGCCTTCTTCACAAGGCCGTTCTCCGCCGTGCGGTGTTCGTCTGCAGCGCCGGCTGCCCGACTTTGACTTTCGGGAAATCGCACCTTAGACTTCACGTCATAGAGCCTGTCGGACTAACAGTCCGCGAAGGAAGAAAGAGAGGAAGATCATGGCGAGCATCAAGCTGAGTGTGTACGGAGACTATGCTTGACCCTGGGTCTACAATGCAGCCGTGTGGCTGGATAGGGTCAAGTCGGTTTACGGGGACGACCTAGAGATAACCTGGAAGAATTTTTCGTTAGAGCAGGTCAACAGCAAGGAAGGACCCGAGTGGAAGAGCTGGGAGCAGGGCGACCCCACCGAGCGCCGTTCGCTGCTGTCGCAGATGGCCGCGGAGGCGGCTCGGCGACAGGGCCCGGAGCTTTACGAAAAATTCCACCTCGCGTTGCTGACCGCCCGCCACGGCGGCGATGACCGCATCGCTCTGAACGAGGAGGAGCCGCTCATCGAGCTGGCGGAGGCTGTGGGGCTCGATGTGGGCCGGTTCCGCGAGGACCTGAAGGACAGAGAGCTGGCGGGAATCATCGGCCGAGATCATGAGGAGGCCGCCGCGGAGGGTATCTTCGGCACGCCTACGTTCCAGTTCGAAAACGGGACCTTCGCCTACATAAAGACCTTCATACCGCCCGAGGCCGACTCTGTTGCGGCCTTCGAGCACTTCACGGCGATGATGGGCAGCAGAAGCTACATCGGCGAGATCAAGCGGCCCCAGCCGCCTTGGCCCAAGGGCGCCTTGAAGTAGACCTGGCGCAGCATGGGTCGCCTTGACGACGTTGAGCAATCTCTGGGCCTCTCGTTCAGGCGCCGGGAGCTTCTCGAGCTGGCGTTCGTGCACGGCTCGTACCTGAACGAGAACCCCGATGACTTCGGAGAATCGAACGAGAGGCTGGAGTTCCTCGGTGATGCGCTGGTCGGACTGGTCATCGCGCACGAGCTATACGACCGATTCCCCGAGCGTCAGGAAGGCGAGCTAACGACGCTTCGCTCGGCCCTGGTCCGTGGAGACACGCTGGCCCAGACGGCAGCGTCGCTGCATCTGGGCCAGTTCATACTCATGGGCGGGGGCGAGGAGGCCAGCGGTGGACGTGAGCGCCAGTCGACCCTGGCGGCTGTTTTCGAAGCCCTGGTGGGCGCGGTGCTGCTCGACAAGGGCTACGGGGCCGCCCGCTCCTTCATCCTCCGCGCTCTCGGCCCCGAGCTGGAGTCCGTGGGCGACCAACAACCTCCGACCAACTCCAAGTCGGTGCTGCAGGAGACGGTCCAGGCGGAGGGCAATCCTGCGCCGTCGTATCGCATAGTCGAGGCGGTAGGTGCGGACCACGCCCGCGTCTTCACCGCTGAGGTCATCATATCGGGTGAGGTCGCCGGCACCGGCACCGGTATGCGAAAGTCGCAGGCCGAGCAGGCAGCCGCCAAGGCGGCGCTGGAGAGCCTCCAGACGGACATACGACGCTAACCGTCGACGTCTTCGATCAGCGCCTCTGACGGCGCCCGGTCCCGTTGCAGGCTAGCGGCCTTGGCCTCCACCTCGCGCATGACCCGCAGCACGTTGCCGCCCAGAATCTTGAGGATGTCCTGGTCGTCGTACTCGCGGCGGATCAGCTCGGCGGTCAAAAGAGGATAGGTGGACACATCCTCGAGCCCTACCGGCACGGTGGTGATGCCGTCGAAGTCCGCGCCGAGCCCTATGTAGTCTACTCCGGCGACGCTTCGGATGTGGTCGATATGGTCGGCGACGTCCTTGAGCGCGGCCCGTGGCGCGGAATTGTCCTCGTCCCAGCGCCGAAGGCCCTCGTCGACCGACGCATCGCTGCTGTCCGGTGAGCCCTGCAGTCGATGGCGTTCAGTGTCCCGCCTCTGTGAGTGCTCGTAGACTTCCTGCGAGACGAAGGCCGGCACGAAGTTGGCCATGATGACGCCGCCGTTGTCAGGAAGACGGCGCAGCACGTCGTCCGGGGCGTTTCTCGGATG
>JADFIF010000165.1 GCA_022566795.1 Chloroflexota bacterium | reverse complement strand
GAGGTGGACCCCGCCCTGGTAGACGCCTACAGACCGGTCAAGGCGACGACCTCCGCGGGCAACCCCCAGGACGTGCTCGAAGCCGCAAAGGCGCTGCTGCAGGCAAAGCATCCAGTGATTCACGCGGGCCAGGGCGTTATGTACGCCGACGCATCCACAGAGCTTGCGGAGCTCGCGGAGCTGATCCAGGCGCCGGTCATGACGACCATGGCTGGCAAGGGCGCCATCGCGGAGAAGCACCCGCTGGCACTGGGCAGTGGCTCGGGCGTCATGAGCCGTCCCGTCTACCACTTCCTGGGCAGAGCAGACCTGGTCTTCGGCGTGGGAACGAGCTTCACGCGGCACGGGATGACCACGCCGATACCCGGCGGCAAAGTCATCATCCACGCCACCAACGACCCGATAGACATCGGCAAGAGCTACGACGTCGACCATCCCATCGTCGGCGACGCCAAGCTCGTGCTGCGCCAGTTCATCGACGCCTGCAGGGACCTGCTGAGCACGAGGTCCGCCAACGGCGACGGCTCCGTTGCGGAGGAGATCGCCACCGTCCGAGAGCAGTGGCTCAGCGAGTGGATGCCCAAGCTGACATCCGACGCCGCGCCCATCACCCCCTACCGCGTGATCTGGGAGTTCATGCGGGCGGTGGACCCGTCGCAGGCAATCGTCACCCACGACTCGGGAAGCCCAAGGGACCAGCTCATGCCTTTCTACCGGTCGGGCGGGCCGAGGACCTATCTGGGTTGGGGGAAATCGCACGGCCTGGGGACCGGCCTGGGACTCAACATGGGGGCCAAGCTGGCGGAGCCGGGCAAGCTCTGCGTCAACTTCATGGGCGACGCCGCCTTCGGCATGACGGGGCTCGATTTCGAGACGGCCGTCCGCTGTGGCATCCCAACACTGACGGTGGTCTTCAACAACTCGACGATGGCAATAGAGACCGCGGCGATGCGCCGGTCTCACGAGCTCTACAACACGCGAGATATCGGGGGCAGATACGCCGACATGGCGATCGCGATGGGCGGCTGGGCGGAGCGGGTCGAAGACCCGTCAGGCGTGGCCGGGGCCATCACTCGTGCCAAGAGAGTCACCGAGGAAGGCCAGACCGCCCTGCTGGAGTTCATAACGTCCGAGGAGACTTCGTTTTCCCACCGCCGGGCGTTTTCGTGACGTCCGACGGGAGCCCGAGTGGTCCGGCCCTATCGGCGGTCAGTTATCAAAACCGACGTATCCGCCCCGAAGCCGCGCTGGGCGGGGCTGGTAGCCGCTCCTACGCGTGGACATCACCGGGCTGAACACACAGCTCGACGCCGGAGTAGCCGAGTCGCTCCGTGGCCAGCCCGCCAGAGGGTTCCAAGTCCCGACGAGTCGGGACTGGCGAGGGTCTGGGGTGTCCCCCAGAAAAGCCTATGCGGGCGGGAGGGACGATCGGCCTCCGCCACTTCAAAACATGCCAATGGCAACGCCAAAGCAAGGGGTGACGAATGACTGACGCGGTTCTTCTCGTCGAACAGCAGGGGCACATCGCCACGATGACGATCAACCGCCCCGAAAAGCGCAACGCACTGAACCCGGAGATTCACGCCGGAATGGTTGCGCACATCGACCGCATGTCGGAGGAAGGCGAGGTGCGCTGTCTCGTGATTCGCGGCCAGGGAGACCTCGCCTTCTCCGCCGGCGACGACCTGCTCCGCGCTCCCGGCGACCCCGGCCCGCAGCCCACGCCCGGCAAGGACCCGATGTCGCAGTGGCCGCACCGGAAGACGCGCCAGGCGATCTTCGACGCGCCCTTCCCGGTCGTCGCAATGATCCAGGGCTACTGCGTCGGCGGCGGACTGGCGCTGGCGACGGAGTGCGATCTGCGAATCTCCGCGGACACCGGAAAGCTGGGCATCCCCCCGTCGAAGCTCGGCATCATCTACGATCACGACCGTATCCAGGTGTTCGTCGACATCGTCGGGCCGGCCTTCGCCAAGGAGCTGTTCTGCACAGGCCGCACGATCAGCGCCGAGCGAGCGCTCGCGATGGGCCTCGTGAACGAGGTGGTGCCCGTAGCCGACCTCGAAAGCACCGTTTACGGGCTCGCGGAGGAGTTCGCGACCAACGCCCCGCTGTCGGTGAGGGGCCACAAGGCGATCGTGAACACGTTGGTGCAGCGGCGGTTCGACGGAGCCGCGCTGACCGAGGCTGACCTCGAGAGCATGCGCGCCGCCCAGCGTGTTGCCCGCGACAGCGTCGACGCCGCCGAGGGACGTAAGGCTTTCGCGGAGAAGCGAAAGCCGGTGTTTTTGGGGAGGTAGGTCCGCTCCGCCACCCCCCTCCCAAAACCAAACGATCGGCCCGCGGAGGACTGAGATGAACCCCCCCGGCGCATCCACTCTGGCCGGCGGCGTTGCCCACATCCTGGCATGGGGGATCGCGTTGTGGCTCGCGTTCTGGCCCGGTCTCTACCAGGGTGTCTCGGCCACAGCGGTTTCCGCAGTACCCTATGAGGCCGACCGGCCGTCCACGGGACCGCCTCCGCTTGACGCGGCAGCCATCTCAAAGCTCCCGGGCGATGGCCCTGAACCAGTACGATTTTCAGCAACGCTGATTCAGGAGAACGGCTTTTGGGTCCTCGGGCTCCTGGCAATCCCCATCGTACTAACCGGACTCGGGTTGATATCCGCTACGATGAGGCAACCCGGACGGGCCGCCGGGTCCCGATACCCATGGCGGCTCGTGGGGTGGGCTGCGGCTTTGCCCCTCCTGGGATTTTGCATCGTAGCGATTTTTTCGGTCGGCCTGTTCTATCTGCCGGTCGCTCTACTGACTCTGGCCTCGGTCGCACTCCGATCACGACCCAAAGCCGAAGGCGCAAGCCCACCTGAGTGAGCCCCGCTTGAACCGCATACTGGGGCTCCGCGGACCCGCAAGGTCCAGCCTCGAATACCAGGGGTTGGAGGCGCGGCCAAGAATCAGACCTTCGCGAGTTTGGTGAGCCTGCCGCCGATCAGCCACTCGGCGACGTAGAGGTTGCCGTCGGCGTCCACCGCCATGCCGTGGGGGCTGTTGAACTTTCCGGGCTCCAGGAGAGACGTCGCGATCAGCCTGCCTTCGCCGTCTCGGTTGTTCGGCCAGCCGTCGACGTCGCAAACCGGCTCGTTGGCTCCCAGGTAGCAGACCAGATTGTCGTCGCCGTCGACCACCGTCAGCCTTGCGCGCAGCTCTGCGATGATCATCTGATCGCCGTGGGTGACGAAGGCGCTGGGCGTCGTCAGGAACTCCGACCCGAAAACGCGCTTGAAGCTGCCGTCCAGAGCGTAGACCTGAACGCGGGCGTTGGCGCGATCGGCCACGTACAGCTCCGGCTCGCCCCTCCGCCGGTCGATGAAGATTCCGTGCGGGCAGTTGAAGCGCCCGGCGCTCCCCTCCTCGCCGTTGATGCTGCCGATGTAGGCGCCGCTTTTATCGTAGCGATGGACGTAGCTCTGGCCGTATCCGTCGGCGACCCAGACATCGCCGCTGCCGCCGAACCTCTCCTCGTCGACAGCCACGGACGTTGGCGAGCACCGACTGTCTCGATACACCGGAAGCTCGGGCAGCTTCAGCGTGGCGACCGTGCGGCCATCCAGCGTCGTCTTGAGGACCTGCCCAGACGCCTGGTCGGTACCGGCCGCGTATTCGTAGCCAAGGTCCGCTGCACGCTTCGAGCCGTTGTCAGCGATCCACAGGAACTCGGTGCCGTCCTCCTCGACCAGCGTCATCCCGTGGGCGTCCGCAACGTCGAGGTCCCACGACCGCAGGTGTCTTCCCTCTCGGTCGAAAGCCAGGACCGTGGGCGATCCAGAGTGGCAGGTGAGGACCTCGCCGTTCCTGGTGACGACCATGCCCGGGTGAGCCCAGCCCGCGGCGGCCGCCTCACCGTTGGGGACGGTCGCCCAGCCGTCGATCCACTCGTATGTGCTGCTGCCGGTGCCCGTTTGCATGGTCGATCTCCTTGTAGCTAGTACCTAGTGGCCGAAATCAGCGTAACGTTCGGTAGGGAGTCCAGAGGGGCGACAGCCCCTTTGGCGGGGGTACTGGGGGTGCCCTCCAGAGTCCTCTTCCCCCCTGCCAGAGAAGGAAGGGGGATACAGGGGGATGGTTCGGTCTGTGGCAGATGACGAGTGCGTCCCCAATGCGGGGCAGACATTATGACGCGGTCTCCGCAGTCATGCACTAATCTCCAGGCGGCCAAATCACGGGTTCAAAATGACCTTGGTGTACCCGTCCACACGCTTGTCGAACTTCTCGTAGGAGGAAACTGCATCCTCCAGTGGCACCTCGTGGGAGACGACGAAGCTGGGCTTCGCCTTTCCGGCGATGATGAGGTCTCGCAGGTAGGCGTTGTAGCGCTTCACGTTGCACTGGCCGGTGCCTAGCCGAAGCCCTTTTTCGAACAGCTTGCCGAAGTTGATCGACAGCGCGCCGCGCTTCGCATCTTCGTCTACCCCTCCAGGGTCGGTGGGCACGTACAGGCCTGGAATCCCAAGCGCGCCGGTCGGGTTGACCACATCGATAACCTGATTCAGGACGATGTTGGGGACCTCTTCCTGCTCGCCGCCCGCCGCCGACGACCCTTGCGCGGCAGCCTGATAGCCCACCGCGTCTATGCCCTTGTCGACTCCATCTCCCTTGCGCCGCGACTTGATCTGGTCGACCGGATTGCCCTCGTCAAAGT
>JADFIF010000056.1 GCA_022566795.1 Chloroflexota bacterium | reverse complement strand
CGACCGACCGCGAGGTCGCCACGAGCCCATGGGGCGACGGTCCGGCCTACCCGGTCCAGCAGCTCGTGATTGGCGTCGACGGCGAGAAGGTGACCGAAGCGGCCCTCTTCGCGTGGTCCGACGACGAGGGCGGATTCGTGGAGATAGCCAGGTACGAGGGCGCGGCGATCTAGCCGGCCTTTTGGAGGGCACCGCTCCCAAACAGCTCCTTGAGGTGGTTGCGCTCCTGCACGCAGCCCTCGGGGCCGCCTGTGTAGTTCGCCATCGTCGATCGTCAACTTGGGCTGACGCTACGGGGCTGCCACTTCCGCGTCCGGGACGTTGGTGATGAACATATGCCCGGGCTTGTGAGTGATAATGAAGTCCAGGGTTTCTATCTGGGGGCGCAACCCCCAGACCCGTGCCAGAGGGGACTGTCCCTCTGCACTCCTAAGGGGAGTTCGAGCTCGTTGCGCAATCGGCACCCGACAGCTGACGATGAGCGGTAGGCGGGTCTCCACCCACCGGGGGACTCTCTGGCAAGCGCTGTCCTTCGCATTGCTCTTGATGTTGCTGTCGGGCGTGCGGCCCGCTCTGGGGCACGAACGAGCGGTCGAGATCTTCAGAGAGGTGGACGGGCAGTTCGAGATCGTCGTCGCCGCGTTGCCCGAGAAACCCAGGGTGGGCATCGTCCACTTCTCGGTAACGCCGCTGGAAGCCGCAACTGGCGCCGTCGTATCCGACGCTAACGTCACGCTGACCGTGAGACGGGGGCCCGACCGACGCCCGATCGTAGCTCGGGCCGTCAATACACCGGCGGCGCCTCAGTTCTACGACGCCAACATCACCTTCGCCACCGCGGGAGACTGGTCGATGACCGTCGAGGTCCAGAGCGACGAGCTGGGCGAGGCGACCGTGGAGATGCCACTGAGGGTCGATGATCAGCGAATTACTCCGAACGCGGCGGGCGCCTACATTCTACTGGGCATCGTCATCCTGCTGGTCGGTGGCTCGGTGCATCTCTGGCTTAGCTCGCGGCGGGCCAGGGCTCGACGTGGACCCGACCCGCGAGTTAGGCTCTGACGCCAAACGTGTTGGGCACACCGGGAGCTTGAGGGCGCCCCTCAGGAGGACTCCACGCGGGCACACGGCTAGTCGCCGATCCCCGAGACCACCAGGGCGTCGCCGTCCCGCATAAAGGTCACCGTCACGGGCAGACCTTGGACCATGTGCTCCGTCAGGTGCGACGGCGAGAAGTTGAAGAATCTGGCGCCACGAGCCTCGAAGTGCCATCGCGCACCGTCAGAGTCCTCGATGGTGAGCGTATCGAGGTCCAGCAGCCCAAGAGGAACGACCTCGACGATTTGCCCTCGCACGCTCTCCGGCTCCGCGGCGGTGCCGTCCGTCGAGTCGCCGCACGCCCCCGCGGCAACGGCCACGGCAACCAGCATCGCAAGTATTGCCGCTCGCCCGCGCGAGTGGTTTCGACGGGCCGCCGCGCCAGTCTCAGAACTCAGTCGGGCCGCCCTCAAAGCGTGTATGAACGGAGTCCACGACATCGTTGCACCATGCGTCGGCCTCCGGACCGGGGTGGGAGGCCTAAGTCTTGGTTAATTGTTAAAACTTGTACTAGATTTTGGTTGACGATTTGAGAGCTTTCTGCGTACTTTGGAGAGTAGGGGGTAGACGATGGCCATATTGAGACCCGCGATTCTCCTTTCAGTAATCATCCTTTTTGCCGGCACCGGCAGTCAAGTCGTCTCCGGCGATTTTCATGCTCCGGCTAGGATGTCCGTTATTGTGGCGCAGCCCAGTGCGACAGCGGGGACCGGCGAGAGCGCCGACATGGTCGAGTCGTTCCTCGGCCTTATGGGCAATCTCCGTCAAGGCCAGGAGTTCACATTCATCAACGCTGCGCTTCCCGGCCAGGCGCTGGGACCGGCGAGGGCCGGCGAGTCCGAGTTCAGAGTGTTCCGCGACGATGTCGTCGCCAGCCTGACCACATCTGAAGGCGGACTGAGGTCGGACGTAGCGGGCGCCATCGCCGAATCCTACAACCTGCTCGATAGCGCCGCTGCTGCCCCTGGGTCGACAGTCTATGTGATCGGAGGCGAGACCGCCGGTGCAGACCTCTCCGCCTGGGCCGCCAGCTCCGAGCCCGTCGCCGACCTGTTGCGGGAGAACGGATGGATCGTCGTCGGACTCTCGCTCCCCTCGGCCACCGCGGAGATGCGCGGCTTCCTTCGTCAGGTCTCCGAACGCTCCGGCGGCGAGTCGTTCGAGCTGTCCGTGCCCGCCGGGCTGGCCCGCCTTACAGAGAAAACCCTGCGTGACCAGGCCAAAGGGTCCCTTGGCGAGGTAGGCACGGGCGAGCTGGCGTCCGGCGACGTGTTGACGTACCAGTTCGGCATCGCGCCCGGCACCAGTGACGCCACGCTGCTGTTCTTTAAGGAGAGCCCCAAAGGCTCCTTGCGCTTGAGCGACCCCTCCGGCGCCGAGACCAGCTCTGGAGACCGAACCACATCCTCGGTGACCGAGACCCCCCATGTGGTGATCTGGAGGCTCACCGACCCCGTGCCGGGCCAGTGGAGCGTGGAGGTCAGGGGCATCGACGGCGTGGTTTCCGCGTGGGACTACTCCTCTAACAAGTACACTCCGGTCTTCGATTCCTTCGACGCCGTGCCGCTGGACCAGCCTTCTATCCTTATCGCATCCGTCAGCGACGGGCAAGGGAAGGTCACGCTCGACGGTGTGCAGCTGACGGCAAGCATCGTCACCCCCGACGGAACGACGCTGTTCCACGCGCTGAACGACGAGGGTAGGCTTGGAGACTCGGTAGCCGGCGACGGCTTCTACTCGGCGACGATCTCACCGGTTGCTGTCGAAGGCACCCATCTGGTGGACCTCGAGCTCGCATGGCCGGAGTTCGGCCACACGGTATCGGCTCAGTCGAGCTTCAGCGCCCGGCCGTTCCCGTCGATCGAGCTCACGACCATCCAGACCGAAGGCTTCCGAACGGGCGAGCGGAGCAGAGTAGCTACCCTGCTCGTCAACGTGGAGGGTCAGCCCTACGCCATCGCGACTGGCGACCTCACGGCGGCGCTGGCCTCCAACGACCAGCAGGCGGGCGTGGTCGAGATCGTCCCTCAACGGCTGCTCGATCAGGGCCGGGCGTGGATGTTCGACGTCTTCTTCACGCCGACGGCAGAGGCGCTGGGTACGGTGGTATTCCGGCTCAACATGGACTACGCCGGCACGCCGTACTCGCACACGTCGGACTTCATGGTGCTGTCTTCGATGCTGCCCTCGCCTCCGTTTGAGCCAGTGGTGCAAGCGGCGGCGCCAGTGCTACCGCCACCCGCTCCACCGGTCCAGGCCGAGCCCTCGTCAGGTTTCCCGATGGGCCTTCTGGCGCCCCTCATCGCTATGGCCGCACTGCTGGCGGCTGCCGTAGTCTACTGGATGACCCGAACAAAGCCATACGGCTATCTCTACGACGACCGGAACGAGCGAGTGGCCGACTTCGGCGCTCTGAAGCGGCGGCCGATCATGAGCCTGCTGTTCAGGAGCGCCGTCCGTGGCAAGGAGCTCGGTGTTCCCGGCTTGGAGGGCGTCTGGTTCCGCTTCTCTGGGAAGCGAATCGGCCTTCGAAGCCAGCGGGCGACACCTACGGTCAGGGTCAATAACCAGCCACTGGTCGGCCAGACGACCATCCATGACAGGACGTACATCGGCACCCACGGCCGGCTCTTCACGTTCCTGTTGTCCCCAATGTCGCTGCAGCTAGACCCCAGCGCCGGCGACGACTGAGTCTCTGAGGTTATTGGCCCAGCCCCCAGTCCCCGGGGGCGTTATCAATGTAGGCGGTGCTCAACCTAAGGTGGGCACCGCCTCTTTTTCGCGTTGCGTGGCGCCGGCTTCGTCGATGGACCGCCGCCGTTGGGTAACGTGTGCCGGCGAGGGCAAACGTAGGGGCGGGTTTGAAACCCGCCCCTACACGAGCTCAAACGAGAGCCCGGCACCGCCTAGGGCCTAGCGCGCGGGTGCCTAGCTCTCGTTGATCGTGATCGTCTTGATGGCGTCGCCCTCGAAAGTGGCGCTACCCGGGTCGCGCTCCCTGATGGCGGTGACGACGTCCATGCCGTCGATGACCCTGCCGAAAACCGAGTGGCAGGAAGTGCGAGGAGCGCCGCAGTTCTTTGGCGAGCCGTCGGGGTTGAGCCCGTCGAGGGCCGGGGTTGGCCCGAAGGTGATGAAGAACTGGCTGCCGTTGGTCCCTTGGCCGCCCCTGACGCCAGAGTTCGCCATCGACAGGACGCCTGGGCCGTCGTGTCGAAGGTCGGGATGGAACTCGTTGTCGAACCTGTAGCCGGGCCCGCCCGTGCCGGTTCCCGTCGGGTCACCGCCCTGCGCCATGAAGTTCGGGATCACCCGGTGAAAGGTCACGCCGTCGTAGAAGCCCTCGCGTGCGAGGAACACGAAGCTGTTGACCGTGTTTGGCACCTCGGCGGCGAAGAGCTGCACCGTAAACTGCGCGCCCTTCTCGAGCTCGAAGGTGGCCGTATAGCTCTTGCTCGTGTCGATCGTCAATGGCGGGGGGGCATCGAACTGTTGTGGACTCAACTTGGCCTCCGGTTGACTGGGTGGTGGGGCCGGCGGTGGCGCCGCGGCAGGGGGCGGAGGAGGGGGAGGCGGAGCAGGCGCGCTCTCCTCGTCAGAGCTGCAGGCGACCGCCAGCGAAATCAGAGTCGCCGAAGCTATCAGGACCAGCCTTAGCCTGGAATCTCTTAGCATATCGTCCTCGGTTACTCTTTGGGGCTGCTCTTTGGGGTTACTCTTGGCCCGCGGGGATGCGTCCGCGAACCCTGGGGCGTTGGTAAGCCGCCATATTCTACAATCAAGCCGGCGGTCACGCCAGACGGAGGCGGATTCGGGTAGGCGGCGGACCGTCGCGACTCAAGGCATTTGCGGAGGCCTTGGGTTCAACGCCTCGGCGGGCGCCTGGCTTACTCGATGCTCATGACCCGACGCCACCGGCGGTCTCTCAGGGCGGGGAGCAGCTGTGGGTACTGCCGGAGCAGATGTGTTCCCCCGATGACGGCGGACAGCACCAGACACAAGATGATCTGGCCCAGCACCTGTCCCGTACCGATGGTAAGGGCGTTCAGGGTAACCAGCACGATGGTCATGGACCAGAGGGCGTGTTTGGTGACACCGAAGATCACCGCGCCGACGCCCACGGTGATGGCCGTGATCTGCCACAGCATCACGGCCGATATGCCGAGCACCACAGCCGCGCCCTTCCCGCCGCGAAAGCGAAGAGCCGGCGAGAAGTTGTGGCCGATGGTGGCCACGAACGCGGCGGCGTACAGCGTAATGTCTGGGACTCCGAGCCGCTGGCCCAGGATGATCGCCAGGGCTCCCTTGCCGGCGTCGACGAGCAGCACGAAGATTCCGGCCCTCTTGCCGAGCTGCCGGTAGGTGTTCAGCGCCCCCGGGTTACCGCTGCCCGCGCTGCGGACATCGACGCCAGCGGCAATTCTTCCCACCAGGTACGCGGTGGGAATCGCCCCGAGCAGAAACGCCGTCAGGACGGTCACGAGTGACAGCATCAGTACACGTCGCGAAGGTAATGCGGGACGCCTTCTCGCAGTCTGCCGCGCCTATACGAGACGGCCGTCACACGTCACCTGATTATCCGGCTGTACGACGGGCCGTCGGGATGGACCGGGGAGGGCCAGTTCGCGTCGCAAGACCAGAGCTCGCCGTTCCACTTGGTGAGGCCGTGAGGAGCCGGAGCGTCTTCGGGGTATTGGATGCGGTCTAGCTCCTCTCCGGTTTCCGCGTGGTACTTGACGATGAGCTTCAGACCCGTATGGGCCATCCACATGCCGTCAGAGTCCCACGCGAGGCCGTGGGGGCGATCGTGTGGCACCTCGACTGTTCTAAGCACACGAAAGTCGTCGGGGTCGACCAGGGTCATGGCTTTGGGGCGGAAAGCCGTTATCCAGAGCAGGCCGTCCACCCACTCGAGGCCGTGGATGCCACCGCCATCGGGAGTGGGGAACCGCTGAACGACGCGGCCCGTCTCCAAGTCGCACTTGAGGATCGCCGGCGCGCGAGTATCGCCCGGCCTTGGATAGCGCGCCGTGGCCGGAGCGTTGGACCCGGTCCAGAAGTAGCCGCCGCCGACCGTGATACCAGAGGCGTTCTCGGTGGGGCTTGGGATGGTGCGGACCAGATTCAAGCCTGCGTCCAGGAGATGTATCTCCTCAGTCGCCTGGTCGATCATCCACAGGCCATCGTCGGTGGCCTGCAGCCCGTTGGGCATCGTCGCCGGTGGCGCAAGCGTCGTATGCAGCTTCACATTCGATCCTCTGGCCAACATCTTTTGCCTTTACCCGCCGTTCAGGAGCCGCAGCGCCCCTTCGATGCCCAGGTGATACCCGTAGATGCCAAACCCGGTGATGACTCCCTTGCAGGCCGGCGCGATCTGCGAGACGCCGCCGCGAGCCGCCGGGTTGGAGATGTGAATCTCGAAGGTGGGGAATCCGACCTGCCCGATGGCCGCGGCCAGCGCCGGATGGCCCGTCGTATATCCGGCAGGGTTGATCAGAGCCCCGTCCACGCCTTTGTCGTGGCCCTCGTAGAACTTGTCGATCACCTCGCCCTCGATGTTCGAGTGGAAGATGTCGACCTCGACCCCGAGCTCCGAGGCGTACTTTTCGATGTGGGCATCGTAGTCGCTCAGCAGCATCGGCCCAAACCGCTCGATCTGCGATTTGCCGCGCATGTTCATGCCGGCGCCGTGCACCACCAGTATCTTCGTCACCAGCTGCCTCCAACTACCGTACGTGCGCCGATCGGCCCGAACATGGTCCGTTGCCATGGGCGTAGGGGCAGGCCCCCGTGCCCGCCCAGGCCCCGGGCAACCACGGGGGGATTGCCCCTACGTACGCGGGCGGCTCGGCACCTGAGCATCTACCAAACGGAGCACAGTTTAACACAAGGAGGATGACGCACAGACCCGCCGCAGCCATCTGTAAGGGGTCATGGGCTGTATCGAAAAGTCGTAGGTCGGTACTAGCTCTCCAGCGCCGCGAAGCAGGCCGCCACGATGCTGGCGGCGTCGATCTCGTACTCGCGGTAGAGCTCCGAGCGGCTTCCCGATTGGCCAAAGTTGGTGACGCCGAGAGGCAGAGCGCGGGTGTTCAGCGCGCTCCCGACCCATGCCAGCGAGTGCGGATGCCCGTCCACCACCGTGACGACGGGGGCCTTGCGCTCGTGTACCGCGATGACGTCCGACATGAATGCGGGCGCCGGCTCGCACCTGACGGCCGCGCGGACCGACTCCTGGAATCGAGCATACAGGGGGCCGGAGCCGGTCACGTTGATCACGTTGGCCATTATCCCTTCGTCGTTGAGCCGGTGGCTGGCCTCGACAGCCTCGGGCACTACCGCGCCGGAGGCCATGATGTGCACGACGTTCGAGCCGGGGTGATAGCCCTGCTCCCGCTGCCTGTCGACGAGGCGATAGGCGCCCGCAAGCACCTGGCGGCGCAGCCGCTCCCGCGCCTCGGGGTCTTCCGGTGGCGTGAACAGACTCTGATCCACGCGCATGCTGGTCAGCCTTAGGTAGGTCGACCGCTCGCGAAGCCTTACCCGCTCCAGAGCGGACAGGATAATCCATTCGAGCTCTTGCCCGAAGCAGGGCTCATAGAAGTCCAGCTCGGGCATCTCCATGCCTATGGACGGGGTGGTCAGCGACTGGTGCGCGCCACCCTCTGGGGCCAGCGTGACGCCCGAGGGCGTGCCGACGACGATGAACTTGGCGCCGGCATAAACGCTGTAGACGAAGGCGTCTAGCCCGCGCCGAACGAACGGGTCGTACAGCGTCCCGATGGGGAACAGCATTTCGCCGCCGGATTCGTACGAGAGCCCCAGCTGGCCGAGCATCATGAACAGGTTGTTTTCGGAGATGCCCAGCTCGATGTGCTGGCCCCCGGGCGTCTCTTCCCACCTTAACGCCCGCGCCACGTCAGCGGGCAAGGGCTCTTTCTCGTGCCTCGACCAGACGCCTACCTTGTTGATCCATCCACCCAGATTGGTCGAGCTCGCCACATCGGGGCTGACGGTCACAAGGCGCTCGGAGATGTGCGGAATATTTCGGGAGATGTCCGTAAGGACCAGTCCGAAAATCTGCTGGGTCGACATCCTCCCGCGAAACCCCCGGCCGAAGTCGTGCGGTACGGCCGACCCCGAGCCGCGTGGCGTGGACGCGTCGCGGGTCTGCAGTAGCTTCCTGGTCTTTGCGATCAGCTTGCCGGCGCCACTCTTGGGCGATGGCCCCGACCACACGTCGTCCTCGGCAATCCCCAGCTGGTCCCTGAACTGCTCCATCTGCTCCGGCGAAAGCGTTACCGAGTGGTTCTGCGGGTCACCGACCGACGGCAGCATCCACCCCTTGAGCGTGTAGGCAAAGACGACGTTGGGGCCGCTCGACCGCTCCGCCTGCGCGAACGCCTCTCTGAGCATGGCGAAGTCGTGGCCGCCGAGGTTGTGGAACAGGTGGCGGAGGTCCTGGTCGTTCCACCCTCCGATAAACCGGGCAAGGGTCTTCGGGTCGGTCGGGCTGGTGGCTGGCAGCCACTCGCGGAGCTCGGCGGGCGGCACGCGCAGCAGCCGCTGGTAGACCTCGTTGGGCATCACGTCGATGGCCTCGCGAAGCAGCTCGCCGTGAGGCAGCGCGAATGCGGCCTGGAGCTGCTTGCCGTACTTGGCGTCGATGACGTTCCAGCCGTTGGCCCTGAACATCTCGCGCCACGCCTTGACGCGGATGCCCGGGATAATCCTGTCCAGGCTCTGCCGGTTGAGGTCGATCACCCACAGCACGCCGTCGAGGTCTCTCATCGCCGGCTCCGCAATCGCCTCCCATACTGAGCCCTCGTCGAGCTCGGCGTCTCCAACGACGCTTATGTAGCGCCGTCCCGCGCCGACTCTGGAGCTGCCGTGGGTCCGGGTGTACTCGTCGACCAGGGCCGCGAAATTGGGGGCGACCGCTCCCAGGCCTACGGAGCCCGTCGAGAAGTCGACGCCGTCGGGGTCTTTGGTGCGGCTGGGGTACGCCTGAAGGCCGTGGAATCCCCGGAGGGTCTTGAGGTACCCCTCATCAAGATTGCCCAGCAGGTACTGGATGGCGTGAAAGACGGGCGAGGCGTGGGGTTTGACCGATATCCTGTCGCCCGCCCTCATGAAGTCGAAGTAGAGCGACGTCATCAGGGTTGCCACCGACGAGCTAGAGGCCTGGTGTCCGCCCACCTTCAGGCCGTCCGGGTTCTCCCGGACGTAGTTGGCATGGTGCACCATGTGTATGGATAGCCACAGGACGCGGTCCTGGATATCCGTCAGGAGCTTGTCGCGGTCGCTGGCCGTTCTGGACTTGGCTGGAGCCTTGGATGCCAATTTGCGCTCTCCGCCACGGGTCTAGCGGCGTGGGCACGCCGGAGCGATGCTATCCTACGGTCCAGTATAGCATCTCGAAAAACGTTGGGAGACAGGCTTTGCCGGCTCGCGCGGACCCGCTATCCGAGATACCGTGAGGCCCAGCCGAGGCCGGCGACCGTGTCGGTCAGCGGGCGGTACTCGCAGCCGATCCATCCCTCATAGCCGATCTTGTCCAGGTGGTCGAACAGGTACGGATAGTTGATCTCGCCCGTGCCCGGCTCGTTGCGTCCCGGGTTGTCGGCGAGCTGAATATGCCAGATGGCTTCGAGGTTGGCCTCGATGGTCCGGGCCAGGTCCCCCTCCATGATCTGCATATGGTAGACGTCGTACTGGACGCCTAGGTTAGCGGAGCCAACGTCGTCGATTATCGACCGAGCTTGCGCCGTGCCGGTCAGAAAAAAGCCCGGGATGTCGATGGTGTTGATGGGCTCGGTTACCAGGCGGATTCCCGCCGCATCGAGCTCGGCCGCGGCAAACCTCAGGTTGGACACGAAGGTCTCCCGCAGCACCGCTGGATCCGCCCCTTCAGGCGCCACGCCGGCGAGGCAGTTGACCAGCGGGCACGAGAGGGCCTTCGCATACTCGATGGCGCTTCCGACGCCGTCCTGGAACTCGCCTACCCTATCGGGGTGACACCCGATGCCCCGCTCGCCCCCGGCCCAATCTCCGGCGGGCAGGTTGTGTAGCACCTGGGAGACTCGATAATGCCGCAGCTTGTCCGCGAGCTCGTCCCTGTCGTAGTCGTACGGGAACAGGTACTCGACTCCTTCGAACCCGGCCTTTGCGGCAGCCTCGAACCGGTCGAGAAAGTCGACCTCGTTGAACATCATCGTTAGATTCGCCGCGAACTTCGCCATTCTCTGCACTCCATGCAAACGGTTTTTGCCCCCACCGCGAGCGTTGGTGAGGAAAAGCAAATGTTACTAGTCGTGTGGCCGGCTTCTTACGAAAAGCTACGGGGGTCGATGGGCCTGTCCTGCTCGGCGGACCGGTACAGGGCCAGCGCTGCCTGCAGGACCCTGCGAGAGAAGTCGACGTCCATGGCCGGCTGCTCGTCCTTCAGGATACAGTCGATGAAGTGGCGGGCGGAGCCGCTGAAGCCCTCGAGCCAGTCCATCGGCACCTGAACGCCCGTCGTCTCAGTCCCCTTCACGATCACGACGGGCGGCATGTCCAGCATCTCTCCGGTACACCGTGTGACCCAGATGGCGCCCTTCGAGCCCTGAATCTCGAAGAACTCGTCGACGGGGTAGTACCGGCCCCGGATGGTCATCTCACTGGCGGACGCATACTCGAAGGTCGCCAGGCAATTCCTACCCGCGAAATGCCACATGATTGCGCTGGGCGCCTCGACGATGAAGTCGTCGGTCTTGGTCACCATCGCGTAGACCTTGTCCACGTCGCCGATCCACCACATGGCCGTGGCGAACTTGTGCCAGCCGTCGTCGTACAGGAGCCCGCCGGCGTTGCTCTCCGGGTCGCGCCGCCAGGTGTAGGCGTCCGGCTCGATCACCAGGCCTGAGCCCTCCCTCAATCGGGCTCTGACCGTTCGAATCCGCACCATCGAAGGTTCGCCGATGACGCCTGCGTCCAGCAGTTCCTTTGCCTTCACGATGGGCGGATAAAAGAGGAAGTTCTCCGTTACGCGAAACTTGGTTGTCGCCCGCGCGACGGCCGCCGCGATAGTCTCGACCTCGGCAACGGACGTCGAGACCGGCTTCTGGCAGGAGACGTGTTTTCCCGCCTCCAGGGCGCCCACGATCTGTTGAGGATGCTGGTAGGTCGGCGTCAGCAGCTCGACTGCGTCAACGCTGGAGTCGTCGAGCACTTCCTCGTAGCTGGTGTAGATCTTGGGTGCGATTCCCCACTGTGCGGCCCTGAGCTCCGCGCGCTCGCGGACGGGGTCGCACAGGGCCACAACGTCGCACGCGGGGTGCTCGAGATAGCCTGGCGCGTTGAGCTGCGATATGGTGCCACAGCCGACGATCGCCAGCCTGACCTTGTCCATGCGCCGTCCATGCCTCCGCCTGCGATACTCTCTGAGGCCCGATTCGGGCAAGCCCGCGCCTAGCATAGCACTCGGCACCGCCAGCCGCTATCCGCATCTCCGGTCGGCGCGGGAGCAGGGCATCTGATGTACAATCTCCGGCACCAGATGTTTGATCGGCCGATGAAAAATGGGAACTGCAGATCCCGACAGTCGGGATTGCCGGGAGTCTGAGTGCCTGCCCTGAGCATCGCCGAAGGGGTGTCCCTCAGGCATAAGTTCTTCCCTTTACTCACTCGAAAGGGGCGCTAGAGGGATGGTCGAAAGAGTTTTTTCAGCGCCTGTTAAGGGGAGGCGCGGCAAGATGAAAAACCGGTGCGGCTGGACGGGCGACGACCCGCTGATGGTCGAGTACCACGACCGCGAATGGGGGGTTCCGCTGCACGACGACAAGACGCTATTCGAGTTCCTCGTGCTGGAAGGGGCGCAGGCGGGCCTCAGCTGGACGACAATTCTCAGGAAGCGCGAGGGCTACCGCACCGCCTTCGACGGCTTCGACTTCAAGAGGATCGCGGGCTACGGTGACGCTGACGTTGCGCGTCTCCTGTCTGACGCCGGCATCGTGCGCAACCGCCAGAAGGTCGCGTCGGCCATCACCAACGCGAAGGCCTTCCTAGAGGTCCAGAGCGAGTTCGGGAGCTTCGACGCTTACCAGTGGGCGTTCGTGGGCGGCAAGACCATCAAGAACACCTGGACGTCGCTCGACGAGATTCCAGCCACCAGCGCCGAGTCCGAGGCGATGAGCAAGGATCTGAGGGCGCGGGGTTTCAAGTTCGTCGGCCCCACCATAGTGTACGCCCACATGCAGGCCGTCGGCATGGTCAACGACCATCTCGTCGACTGCTTCCGCTACTCCGCGATTTCTGGATAGCGTGCTTGCCCCTGTCCTTCGATGGTGCGACAATCCTTCGCTGCGCTCGAGGACAGGGCTCACCACATGCCTTGCTCGGGAGGGGCCTAACCTCCGGGAGGGGGTCCGCGCTATCGGACCCTAGCGGCGCGGCTACCTCGGAGTACCCTTCGCGTACTTCACCCGGCCCTCCAGCGGGCCTTTGTTCGTGACGGTGAAGTAGGCGATGTGCGGCTCGTTCTCGCTATCCAGCTTCAAAGAGACGAGCTGGCCGAGAGTTTGCAGACCGGCGTCCACCGCGGTGCCAATCTCCCAGTCGGACCCGTTCCAGACGGCAAGCTTGATGAGCTTTTCATCTGAGTAGGCGATCCACGGGTTGCCGGCGCCATCCACCACGACCGACGTGATGTTCCTGGCGCCAATAAACCCAAACGTCAGGTTGCTCAGCGTATCGATCTCGGCGATTTCCCATGCGGTGTCGGATGCGGCTTTCGTCGCGTACTTGACCACGCCGGACGTCTCGCTCGTCTTCTGAAGGTAGCTGATGTGGTAGCGGCCACCCTCGTCGATCAGCAATGAGGCGAACAGCCCGGTGTCGCCCTCCGTGTCGACTTTGCTTATCTCCCAGTCGCCGGAGGAGCTTCTGCTGGCCAGCGCCAGATCGTTGTCATTTTGGTCGTAGTAGGTGATATGGGCGTTGCCCTCGGGGTCGATTGCCACGGAGGTGGCGTACTTGTAGGTCAGCGGCCCAGTTCCGATGTCCTCGACGACCCACTCACCAGACTCATCCTGGTGGTAGTACTCGACTCCGTTGCCCCCGAACTCCTCGGGGTGTATCGCGCTAATGTGCGGTCTTCCGCTGGCATCGACGACGATGCGATTGTCCCAGCCGTCATGCCCCTGGTCGAACAGAGTGTCCACTCTCCATTCGCCGTTGTCCAAGAAGGCGTAGGCTGCGTCCTCCTCGTCATGGTCGTGATAGGAGATGTGCGCTACATCGTCCGGCCCGATGGCGATGTCGAGGGGCCCGTAGAAGTAGCCCTCCGCCACTGTTGTAATTTCCCATGAGCCGCCACTTAGGACCGCATTCTTGACGAAACCGGGCTGGTCCTCCAGCATGAACGCCACGTAAGGGACATTGTCGCTCGTGAGCGCCAGGGCGGGCTTGGTGCCGGAGTCGACGTCGTCGATTTCCCATGTGAATGCGTCCTCAGCAGCGGCCGCTGGCGGGGCTGCCGGCGCAGCCGGCGCGGTTGGCGAAGGGCTGGCCGTCGCCGTGGGAGCTGGAGCGGTGGCGGCCGGGGCGGGCTGCGCGGCCGGAGCGGGCTGTGCCGCCGGCCGGGCTTGCGTGTCCGCTCCACCGCAAGCAACCGCGATGATCGCTAAAGAGCTACCCACGGTGAATGCTATCGACCGCCTTGTGAATGTCATGGGGCTATTCCTCTCTCATAACGCGCAACGATTATGGTGGGCATGATGGGTCCGTGGCATCGAGACAAAGCCACGTCTCTTCCTACTACGGGGAAGCAGACCGGCTCGGTTTCCAGAGGGTTCGATGCTTGTCGAGCCTTGCGCGATGCGAAAGTGGCTCGTTACCTCCTTGCGACTGAAGATTGCCGACGGTACGATGGACGCGGTTTGGGAGAGGTGTGACGGAGTGTCGGGCAAGAAGCTGGCCAGGGCGGGAGCGATTCTCCTGCTGACCGTAGTCCTGGGGTCGAGCGCTACGCAGGTTTCGCTGGCTCAGGTCGCCGGATCTGCGTGGCCGATGTTTCGCCACGACCCGCAGCACACGGGGCGTAGCTCTCTCAGTGGCCCGGAGACACCAACTCAGAGGTGGAGCCTCCTAACCGGCGCGTCGGGGTCGTCACCGGCGATCGCCGGTGACGGGACGCTGTACGTGGGATCGGTCGATACGCACCTTTACGCGGTCAGCCGACACGGCATCTTGGAATGGCGGTTCACCACACGAGGCGAGGTGCATTCGTCCCCGGCAATCGGCGCAGATGGCACCGTGTACTTCGGCTCGGACGACGGAAGCCTCTATGCCGTCAATCCTGACGGCACCGAGAAGTGGCGAGCAGAGGTAGGAGGACGAGTGCGGTCCTCTCCGGCGGTCGGCCGTAACGGGGTCGTGTACGTCAGCTCCAGCGAGGGATTTCATGCGTTCAACGCGGACGGAACGCTGAAGTGGACCGCGCCGGTGGTCGATGAGAAGTCGTCTCCAGCCATCGCTCCCGACGGGACGGTGTACGCGGTGTCGGACCGGTCGCTGATCTCTCTTAACCCCGACGGCTCCCAGAGGTGGTCCATTCTTGTCGGTGAGCAGACGATCTCATCGCCGGCAATTGGAACAGACGGCACCATCTATGTGGGCTCCCTCGACAAGAAGCTATACGCGGTGGATCCGGACGGGTCCTTACGGTGGCCCCAGCCCTTTACGGCCACCGCGGGCATCAGGGCCGCGCCGGCCATAGGTGCCGATGGCACCATATACGTGAGCTCCCTTGACAAAAGACTGTATGCGCTCAAGCGCGACGGCTCGCTCGACTGGATCTTCAACTCCCTGGACGAGATTCAGTCATCTCCAACTATCGGCGCAGACGGCACAATTTACGTCGGCTCGTTCGATGGAAGGCTCTACGCCGTCAACCCGAACAGCTCTCTCCAGTGGAGCGTCCCAATACCTGGAGACATCATCGCCTCTCCCGCCATCGGCGCCTACCGAACGATCTTCGTCAGTTCGGGGGGCTCGCTCTTGGCAATCACGAATCCAGGGGCCGATATCGAGGTCAGCGAACTGCTGTTGAATCCGGCGATGAAGGCAGGTAAGTCTTCGGCCCGCCTTGTCACTATTACGAACTTTGGGGACGACGCGTTGACGTGGGTTCTCGAAAAGACTCCAGACGTGCCATGGGTAACGGCGAACCCAGCGTCGGGGACTATCGCCCCAGCCTCGAGCGAGGCTATCGAGCTCAGCTTCGACTCGACGGGTCTAGCGCCGGGGACGTACGTTACGAGGTTCAGGGTAGTCTCGAACGCGATCAGCAAGGCGTCCGTCGAGGTGAAGGTTGTCCTCGATGTCGTGGGCATCACGCTGAGCCCTGAGAAGGGAGTTATCACCAACGTTTCGGGAGTTGGATTCGCCCCGGGATCCAGCGTGAGCATCTCCTGGGACGGGTCCGAAATCCTGTCGATTCCGGACCGCGTCGTGGTAGGCGAAAACGGCAAATTCACGACTGCCATCATCGTGCCCGACCAGACTGCCACTGGGCAACACGAAATCGAGGCGACTGGCGCCGACGGACGCGCAGCAGCGGCGATGTTCACCGTACTGAATGTCAGCGGTCAGGGATCCAAGGGTGACCCTGGGGTGCCCGGGGCCCCGGGCCCACCGGGTCCACCAGGGCCACCGGGACCCACTGGGGCCCAGGGAGTCGCTGGATCTCAGGGTCCGTCAGGACCCGAACAGCCTGCCGGAGCGTCCGGCACCGCGGGAGCAGCGCCCTCCACGGCAGTCGAAGGCCAACAAGGACCCCAGGGTCCGGCGGGCCCCGAAGGACCTGCAGGGCTGCGTGGACCTGCTGGGCCTCAGGGGTCGTCAGGGATTCGAGTCGGCGCCCTGCTCTTTTCTCTAGGCGCCATAGGGCTGGCCGTCGCGGGACTGCTGTTCATCTTCAGGAGGCGCTAGCTCCGGCTTCACGTTCGCATGTGCCTGTGTTCTTGGCCAGTGGCGGGCCGGGCAACCCTTCGATCATCACCTGGCCCCGCTTTTCCTGTCAGGAAAGGGGAAGAATACCCGGCAATCCCGACGGATCGGGACTGCACGCCCAGCCATTGGCCTGCAAGAATGCGTCGGCCCCAGCCCGCCGCAATCTTGTTTCGCCGCCGACCTCGGGCACCATTGCCCGCCCCGCGAGTTTCCGTGACAAACGTCGCCGTCGCCAACTTTTCTGCAAGTAAGAGGTACTGCTATCCTTTGCGCTTCGACCGCTGTTGTATAGACATCGCGGATGAAAGAAGACACGACACCAGCGCCCGAGACCGTGCTCCGAGACCGTGAGGCGGAGCTGGTCGGAGCGGCACAACGTGGGGACCGGGACGCCTTTGCGATGCTGTATGAGGCGAACGTTGAGCGGGTCTACCGGTATCTCCTGGGCCGCATGGGTCAACAGGCAGATGCCGAGGACGTTACCGCAGAGGTTTTCATACGAGCCATGAATGCGCTGGACACTTACAAACGCCAAGGGGTCCCGTTCGTTGGATGGCTCCTGCGCATCGCGCACAACCAGGCAGTGAATTACTTCAAGAAGCAGGCGCGGCGCGGCGAACTACCGCTTCTGGACACGATCAACTCCGCGGACGACCCGGCCGAAAGGGCGGTCAGGCACATCGCGGCGGGCGAGGTGCACGAAGCGATGGGTGACCTGACGGACCTCCAGCGAGAGGTGATCAGCCTGAGATTCGGCGCGCAGCTGACTATCGCTGAAACGGCGAGAGCCATGAACCGGACAGAGCAGGCCACCAAGTTCCTGCAGCATAGTGCGTTGAGGGCCCTGAGGCGAGTCCTGGGCCGCCAGGAGATAGGCAGCCATGCCTGAGAAAATCGACAACATCCTGCAAGACTGCCTCGACCTGATGCGCCGGGGGACTCCGGCGAACGAGTGTCTTGCACTATATCCGGAGTTCGCGGAGGAGCTGGCGCCGCTGCTTGCCGCATCGGTCGGAGCTGAAAATCTGCTCGTTCGGCCCATGAGCGCGGGCTCGCGGTCGAGAATCAAGGCCGCCGTGCTCGGCGAGTGGAATCGACGGCGTGCTCCGAAACGTCGATGGTGGCACCTTCCGGCGTTCGCACCCATTCCCGCATTCGCCCCCAGGTGGGCCGCGGTAGCTGCCGGCCTGGCGGTAGCGCTGATGTTGGG
>JADFIF010000055.1 GCA_022566795.1 Chloroflexota bacterium | reverse complement strand
CTTAACTTCAGAAGAGCGAGCTGGACACGTTCTTTATCCAATTGGTGGGGCTCGACACCATAGCCATCCAGTCTCCGCATGACGGCGTCTTGCTCGGGGCCGTCGTCTGGTAGAGCGCTATAAGCCTTCCCCGTCATATCCCTGGAGACCTCGTCTATTGTTTTTCCAGCCGTGGTCTTGTTCCCTTCGGCGTTCTTAAGTCCGCGCCTAAATTTCTCATTCTGGGCCAACTTGGACACGAACTTTATAGACCTTCCCGCCAATTCTAAGATGGAATTGTCATCGGCTGAATGCACGATGTCCATAAGCTGCGTGGCTCTATCCAGAGGTAGAGTGTCGAATTGCTCATATTCCCGAGCGAGCATATTCCAGTCTAGACCATTCAAATTGGTAAGGGCGTTTTCTAGATTCACCATCATCTGATGCCCGGGGTTAGCTTTTAGGTGCGCTTCTTTAGCGGCCTCGTCTTTAAACTTGAAATCGGATTTCCCTTGGTCTTGGCAGGTGTCGCAGGTCCAGATGTCTTTGGCGTTCACGAACTCGAATTCCCTGCCTTTTAATCCGTGCATACTAAGGAATTCTGGAAAAACGGGGCTTTGGTCGAATCCTTCGCTGGTCTTAACGTACTTATCCCACAGGGAACGTATCTCGGACTCGGACTTGCCATTGACCTCGGCGACCTTCTTAAGAGCAACAGCGAATTCCCCTACGTTCTCATTCTCGATATCGGCGAACAGCAACTTCTGTCCTTGGGCGCAGAGCTTATCCGAATCTGGATGCTCTTTCTTGCACTCGGCATCGCATGTCGCGCAGGTCTCACCATGGGCGGCGAAAGCGGCAACGGCCTCTTTGAAACCGGGGCCGTTATTAGAAGATTCAGACCTCGACTCAGCAATGGCGATCGCTTTGGCCTGGTCCTCGCTTGTGACCTTCGCCCCGCTTCCAGAGACGAGAGTCCCCGCTTTAAACTCGCTCATTACTTTTTCGAATTTGTCTTCGGCGTTCGATATAGTGTCCTGAATCCTATCCACCGTATCGGCGCCGGTATGGGTGCAGTGGCATCCTTCGATGTGACAACCGAAGTCGTCATGCTCGGGGGCAACGGGGTGCCGGCAGTGAGGGCAGATATTCGACAGGTCTTCAACCGGAGGCGTGGGGTTGTGGGTCTCGATCCCGCAGGAGGTGCAGGTTATCTTGTTCGCGTTCCCTATGGTGGGAGCGCCGCAACTCCTACAGATGTCTTCTATGGTTTCAGGATCGTTGTCCATTCTTTTCCCCGGTTAGTGAAAAAGCCCACCGACCCCTCTCCAGGGCTGGTGGGCTTCCGTTTTCGGATCGCCTATTATTATTATCTTTCGATTTCCAAAGATCTCATCACCAAAATGTACCATGACAATCTTGATATGTCAATAGATAAAATGGAGGGCAGCTAGCCACCCCATTATTTTAAGAGGGTCGCTCTGGTGGGAGTTCCGACTTTTCCGACTTAAATAAAGATTCCATCCCAGCCGTTATCTCGACACGGAGAGTACCGTGACCGTGATTCTCTTTTAGATTGCGCAAGAGCTCTATGACCCGACTCTCGCTTGGAGTGAGGACGAAGGGGTCGCTCATGATATCACAGGCTTTGCCCTACATCGACATCGGTAATCTTGCATGGGATTATTACGAGCCCCCGTCCGAGTATCAGTGATAGGCGGATTATCGAAGCTGAAAATCTTGCCATGGAGTGCCAAGTGGTCGGGCCGCGTCCTAGAGTCCCGGGCAGAGTACCACTGATACTTTTTTATCCCAGCGTCTCGGGACGAAGCCTCAATATAGTTAGCCATGAAATTGCTGGTCTCTTGGCGAGCTATCAGGCTGGCTCGGCTCTTGCTGACGCCGTATTCGTTCCGTATGCGATCGGCCAGACCTTCAGCCCTATACCCCTGCTGCGCGTTGGCATCCACCTCCACGCGCAGTCGCGCCAGGGCCTCGGCCGCCTCCAGAGCAGTGTTGACCATGATGCCGCAGGCTACCACGGTCGCGTCACCCCCTTCGCGGACTCGCTCGGCTTTGCCTAGCGCGAAAGCAAATCCGTTGTCGTGAATGACGGGCGTGGCGGGACGCGACAGCCGCACGTAGAAAGGTCCTGGCCTCTCGACCACTACCCTCAGCACCTGGGCAGTCTCCACGGCGTCGGCGGGCACTATCACCGTCATGTTCGGCAGCGCGCACATGAGGGCCACATCTTCGATCGCGTGGGCGGACATGCCGTCTTCTCCGGTGATGATCCCCGCGTGGGTCGCGACCATCTTAACGTTGAGATTTGATTGCGAGACGCCCACTCGAAGCTGATCGTAGGGTCTGGCGGTGCTGAAAACGGCGAAGGTGCTGACGACCGACACCTTGCCGGACGCCGCCATCCCGGCCGCGATGCTGACGATATTCTGCTCGGCCGGCCCGAAGTCGAAGAATCGGTCCGGGTACGCGGCTCCGAACAGATTCGCGAAGGTGGACTTGTTGAGGTCGCCGCCCAGGACCACCAGGTCCGGGTGGTCTCTGCCCAGCTCCACCAGCGTGCGTCCCGCGACTTCGCGGGTTGAGGCCGTCCCGGTCATCTGACTATTCCCCTTGCCTTTGTCTGGTTGGTAGCCTTACGCGTCGAGTCTAACCTATCTCTTCTAGGGCCTGGGCAAGCTGCTCTTTGCTTGGCGCCTTGCCATGGAAATCGGGGTTGTTCTCCATGAAGCTGACGCCCCTGCCCTTTACAGTCTTGGCGATAATCGCCGTGGGCTTTAGCTTCGTTTCGGTAGCCTCGTCCAGTGCCGCGAGGACCTGCGAGATATCGTGGCCATCTATCTCCAGCGTATGCCAGCCGAAGGCGCGCCACTTGGCGGGAAGCGGCTCGAGCTCCATCACCTCGCTGGTGAAGCGGTCGTTCTGGATCCCATTCCTGTCGACCACGGCGACGAGGCTATCCAACCTATAGTGGGCGGCCGACATCGCCGCTTCCCACACCTGGCCCTCGTCGCACTCCCCGTCGCCCAAGAGTACGTACGTCCGTGTGGGGCGCCCGTCGAGTCTCGCGGCCAACGCGGTGCCTATACCGAAGGACAGTCCCTGCCCCAACGACCCTCCGGACATCTCGACGCCCGGGGTCTTGATGTGGGCGTGCCCCTGCAGACGGCTGTCGATCTTACGGAATGTGGTCAGCTCGGTCATCGGGAAGTAGCCCGACTCCGCCAGCGCCCCGTAGAGCACCGGACACGCGTGGGCCTTGCTCAGAATGAAGCGGTCACGCTCGGGCCACGTGGGCTCGCCCGGCCGATGCCTCAGCACCCTGAAATACAGGGACGCGACGATCTCGACAGCCGAGAGTGAGCCGCCGGGATGTCCGCTTCCGGCCATCGCCGTCATGGTGACGATGTGCCGCCTGAGGCGTCGCGCAACCTCCGTCAGCTGCTGCGCGCTCATCGGCTCGCGCATGTCGCTGTCCTTCGTTGCCGTCCCCCCTGGCGTTGCCATTCTCACTGGCCTGCCCGTCGACGTTTCGGCGATGGCGCCGCCATCATCTATGACCTGCACGCTTCTTCACCTCTCGGCCGCGATGGAGCGCATTATAGCAACCGCATGCGCCAAGTTCCACAGCCTCGCGCCGATTTTGGCGGAATCTTCCGGAGCCCGCGAAACTCAATCGGGGACGGCAAACCGTTCAGAGGAAAAAGTACAGTGCGCCTTTCTGGCCTGCTACAGCTCGCGACGAACGGAACGAGTGCCATTCCTCGTTCGTGGTAAGCCCTGTCCTCGAGCGCAGCGAAGGATTGTCGAACAAGAGACAAACCGGCTTGGTAGGCCTCATGGATAGATGCCCAAACTCTTGAAACCGGCCTGCTAGCCGACTCAGGGCGCACCAACGGCGGCGTCCAGCGTGTCGGTGTCGGGAGCAAATACCAGAGTGGTCCGCGACCCTTCGAGGGCGGCGAAGATGACCTGCCCGGGCAACGCGATGGTCTGCGCCGATGGGTCGCCTTCGATCGGCTGCCACTCCGCGCCGGTGCGAGCGCTGGTGAACTGGACGAAGGCGTCGAAGAACTCCTGAGCATCGTCCTCGCCGTCCCACGCGATGACGGTCTGTAGCAGCAGCGCGCCCTCTGGCCCCTCGAACAGCGCATAGGCGTCGCCGCCCCAGCCCGCTGCTGCGCCGTCCGCCTCCTCCTGTGCTATATGATCCTCGAGGTAGGTGAGCAAAAAGAACTCCCCGAGCGTATCCTCTCTCAAGACCATCCAGCCGCCGCCCAGGACGGATGCAACGTCTGGAAGGATCACCTCGATGGGCTCCTCCTTTGCGGCGTACTTTTCGGGGTGGAGTATCTGTTCGGTACTAAGAGGAATATCCTCGTGGAGCTGGTTCACGGAGCGCCAGGACCCCACAGCCGGCCAGGACGCCGCAGCCAGAATCGTGGCCACGAACTCAAATCCCTCCCGATACGGGAAGATGAACTCGCGCTGGATGACGTGGGGAGCAGAATCCAAAGGGGTGGAGTCGAGGGCTGCGGACTCCTCGGCGATCTGCGCCCTCTGCGCTTCATCCATCTGCTGGAACACGTAAATCCTCTCGGCCAGCGTCGCGTCCCCCTCTACGACACCTCGATAGGCCAGGGCTTGGTCCGAGTTGCCTTCCAGGGACTCCCGGACCGAGTGGATGTCAAAGTGTCGCTGCTGTAGGCCGTGGGTGAACTCATGGGCATAGGTGGCCTCATCCATAGCTCCGATCTCGTCGGTATCGCTGACAATGTAGAGCTGCTCCTCCTCTGAATCGAACAGGCCGATCACTTGCTCTCCATACAGGCCAAGCAGCAGGTCATGGAGGCTGGCGTCCTTGTCCATGATGCCCAGCACCGCGTATAGCGCCTGACGTTGGGCGATCTCATCCTTGTCCTCGTCGAGGTCCTCTCTCAGCCGGATGCCAAGCTCGTCGCGAGTAATCACAGTCGTCTCCAGCGACGTTAGCTCGAACAGCTCCCGCAGCACCGCCACTCTCCTGCCTATGGGCCGCAGCGTGGCGGTGAGCGGGTCAGTGAGCGTCGCCGTGGGGGTGGCTGATGGCAGACCCACCGTCGGAAGTATCACAGGCCCTGGGTCGAACGGAGGTGGCTCAGGGGCCGGCGTGGGGGTCGGCGCGGGGGTGCGGGTCGCCGTCGGGGCAGGGATAGCCGTGGGGTCTGGGGCAACCGTGGCCAGCGTAGCCAGGCTGGGGCTGGGCGTCAGGGGTGGCGACGAGGTTTGCTCCTTGGAGCAGGCGGCCATAACAACCAGAGCCGCAAGTGGAACGACCAGAAACCTCACCATAACCCCTTTCCAACCCGGGCCAAGACTTCACCCAGTATGGATAGGTGGTCGAAGAGATGTCAAGAACCATCATCACCCCGGAACCGCGTCGTGAGCGGGGGCGGCCTATGGTAAACTTGGAGAGCCCCACTCCACCAGACAGAGCCCAATGGGCATGAAAATCCGCGACATTCTCAATCGCCAGCGAACTGTGTCCTTCGAGTTCTTCCCTCCCAGGGAGCGCGACCGGATCCCCGCCATGTTCAGGACCATCGATCGGCTCAGCGTATTTCGCCCGAGCTTCATGTCCGTGACGTACGGCGCCGGCGGCTCCACCCGCGCCCTGACCGAGGAGATAGTTGTCAGAGTCAAACGAGAGACCGACGCCGAGGTAATGGCTCACTTGACTTGCTCCGCCCAGAGCAAGGAGGCGGTCCACTCGGTGCTGGTCCGGCTGGATGGCGCGGGGATCGAGAACGTGATTGCGCTCAGAGGCGACCCGCCGAAGGGCCAGGCAACCTTCGTGCCCCAGGCCGCGGGGTTCGAGCACGCGACGGAGCTCATCAGACACATCAAGCGCAACTTCTCGCTGGGAATCGCCGCTGCCTGCTATCCTGAGCCGCATCCTGAAGCCGTCGATGCCAAGACCGACCTGGAGTACGCGAGACGCAAGGTGGACGAGGGCGCGGAGTTCCTCATCACCCAGCTCTTCTACGACAATCGGGACTTCCATGCGTTCGTGGACCGCGCCAGGCAGGCGGGGATCGACGTTCCTATCGTAGCGGGGCTGATGCCCGTCGTAAGCACCAGCCAGATACGGCGCATCGCGTCGATGTGCGGCGCAAAGATACCCCCCGACCTCAACCGGAAGCTCGAGGAGTGTGTGGACGACGACGAGGCCGCCCGAGAGGTCGGGATAGAACACACCACCGCGCAGGCCCGGGAGCTGTGGGACAGCGGCGTGGATGGCATACACTTCTACGTGCTGAACAGGCGCTACTCTGTCTCAGCCATCTTGCGGAACCTGGCCCTCCCCGGTCACAAGGGACCGCCCAAAGACTGATCCGCCACGCTTTTCGCGACCCATGTCTCCCACCATAAGGCCTCGGAGGGCGGGTGAACCGCGTCGTTCGGTCGACCGCCTTACCTTGACACTGTTTGGCCCCGTCGATAACATGAACGAAGAGCCTGGGTAGGCTAGGCTCCCACCATACAGAGAGGAGGTGAGTCGCGTGGAGATTACGATCATCGCGATACTCGCCGTCCTTGGTGGCCTAATCGTAGGGGGAATTGGCGGTTACCTTGGCCGCAGAGTAACGAATAGCAAGCGATATGATGAAGCCCAATCCGAGGCTGCTCGGCTCCTGGAGGAAGCCACCAAGCAGCAGCGGGCTGTTGTCATCGAGGCCAAGGAAGAAGCCTTGAAGATCCGTTCCGCCGGCGAGTCCGAGATTCGCGAGGGGCGCTCAGAGCTCCAGCGAATGGAACGCCGCCTGTCCAACAGAGAAGAGAACGTCGAAGGCCGAGCGAACAATCTAGAGCGCAAGGAGCGAAACCTCGCACAGAAAGAGAAGGAAGCGGAGGAGCTTCACGCCGAGCTCGACGAGCTAAAGCAAAAGGAGCTCCAACACTTGGAGGAGATCAGCGAGCTCTCCGTCGCCGACGCCAAACACCAGCTCATGCGGCGCGCCGAAGAGGATATTCAGCACGATCTGGCGCGCAAGTACAGAGACTTGGAGCAGCAGGCGCACGAAGAGGCGAGCAGCAAGGCCCGAAACGTTCTAGCTCAGTCGATACACCGCCTGGCCGCTGAGGTGGTCTCAGAGGTCACGATCACAACTGTACCCCTACCTAGCGACGACATGAAAGGCCGTCTAATAGGCCGTGAAGGACGGAACATACGCGCCATCGAGAAGTCCACCGGAGTGGACTTGATCATCGATGACACACCCGAGGCAGTGACGCTATCCTGCTTCGACCCGGTACGCAGAGAAATAGCCCGGCTGGGCGTCACCAAGCTCATCGCCGACGGCAGGATACATCCCGCCCGCATCGAGGAGATGGTGGCAAAGGCCGAAAAAGAGGTCGAAGAGTCCATCTGGAAGAGCGGCGAGCAAGCCGTCTTCGACATTGGAGTCCGCGGGCTTCATCCCGAGGTCATCAAGCTCCTTGGCCGCCTGAAGTTCCGGTTTAGCTACGGCGAAAACGTCCTCCAGCACTCGTTGGAGGTGGGCTATCTCGCCGGAATGATGGCTTCGGAAATCGGAGCCGACGTCAAGGTTGCCACAGCCGGCGGCCTCTTGCACGACCTCGGCAAGGCCCTCACCCATGAGGTGGAGGGCCCGCACGCCCAGATCGGCGCAGACGTGGCAACCCGCTACAACGTGGGCCAGGCAGTCATCGCTTGCATCGCCGAGCACCACAACGACGATATGAGCTCGACCGAGGCCTTCATCGTGTCCGCCGCCGACGCAATCAGCGCGGCGAGGCCGGGAGCCCGGAAGGACACGGTCGAAAACTACATCAAACGGCTCGAGGCCCTGGAAGAGGTCGGGCGCGCCTTCGACGGAGTCGAGCGGTGCTTTGCCATTCAGGCGGGCCGTGAGATGCGAGTCATAGTCGAGCCGCAGGCAGTTGACGACGTCACCGCCTCCAAGATGGCACGGGACATCGCCAAGAAGATCGAAGAGACCCTCACCTACCCAGGCCAGATTAAGGTAACGGTAATCCGTGAGAGCAGATCGGTCGAATACGCCCGGTAAGTAGAGGTTGCGAGTCGGGCCGGCGCCAACGCCGGCCCGACGGCCACGAATGACTGCGGATTGGCCTATCACCTCCAGGCGATTGCCTGAGATTCTTCGTCGCGGCTCTGTCACCCTTTCCGCGAGTTGAAGGCCGACCCTGAGCCCACGACGCCGAGCCAACGAATAGGTCCAAGGGCGTACGGTTCGACAGACGCATGCTAAGCCTGTCGAAGGGGCGTCTGCCCGGTTCGCCTACCGCCCAAGGCCCTCTTTCCGAATCGAGCCGCGCCCTACGCTGGTCGCATGCCGGGCGATGGCCACAGGTCGAGTGATGTATCATGTACGCTCCGTGGCGCTCGCCGGTGGTCCGATTCCAGGGGAGACTCTTGCGCATTTTGATGATAGGCGACATCGTCGGCAAACCTGGTAGAAGAGCAGTCAAGACGCTGTTGCCGGGACTGCGGAGCGAGCTAGGATTGGACTTCGTCATAGCCAACGGCGAGAACCTGGCCGGTGGCTTCGGCATAACTCTCGATACGGCCGAAGAGATACTTTCTAGCGGAGTCGACGTCATCACTTCGGGTAACCACGTGTGGGACCAGAAGACCATCGTGGAGCATCTCGATTCGGACCTTCCGCTTCTGCGTCCCTTGAACTATCCTCCAGCCACTCCCGGCCGGGGCTACTTGGTCATGGGTGACGTCATGGTCGTGAATCTGTTGGGCAGGGTTTTCGTCGGTACGACCGACTGTCCGTTCAGAGCCGTCGACGCCCTCATCAAGGAGCAAAACCCCATCCCTCCCATCATCGTGGTTGACCTCCACGCCGAGGCGACCTCCGAAAAGATCGCGATGGGCTGGTTCCTCGACGGGCGCGCCAGCGTCGTCGCCGGGACCCATACGCACGTCGCCACCGCCGACACGAGGATTCTGCCGAAAGGCACCGGATACGTCAGCGATCTTGGAATGGTCGGGCCGACCAACTCCGTCATCGGTGTGGAGACGCAGGATGTCATCGAGCGCTTCCTGACGCAGACACCGCGCCGGCTACGAGTTGCTACGGCCGGGCCCGTTCGCTTCAATAGTGTTCTTTTCGACATCGACCCGTCTAGCGGGAAGGCCACCGACATCGTCAGAGTAGACCGAGAGATCGATTGAGATGGCGATCGTCGACCTCCATCTCCACACGACATACTCCGACGGGCGTCTGAAACCGGCGCAGCTCGTCCGGCTATGCGCGGACCGAGGCCTCGAAGTGATAGCCGTGAGCGACCACGACTCCACCGAGGGCCTCGACGAGGTGTTCGAGACCGCCAGCGAGCTTGGCGGTCTCACGGTAATTCCCGCCATCGAGCTTAGCACCGACATTCCAGGCTCCGAGATACACATGCTCGGATACTTTGTAGACCGGCACGACCCTGAGCTTCAAAGCGCCCTGACGCGATTTCGGGACGGCAGAGGGCACCGCGCCAGGAGGATGGTCGAGCGCCTGGCGGAGCTCGGCGTGGAGGTATCGTGGGAGAGGGTGAAGGAGCTCTCAGGGGGTGGCGCCATCGGCCGCCCGCACATTGCCCAGGCGATGGTGGAGGCGGGCCACGTACGCTATCCGAAAGACGCCTTCGACCGGTACCTGAGCCGCGACGGTCCTGCCTACGCCGAACGCGCCAAGCTCACACCTCGGGAGGCCATCGCGATGCTGCGGGCCAACGGAGCGGTCCCCGTAATGGCGCACCCAACCTACTCGGCATCCAAGTCCGACCGCGATGAGGTCGCCCAGCTACGGGAGATCCTCACCGAGCTCAAAGAGGAGGGCTTGGCCGGGATGGAGGTCTACTACGGCGACTATTCCCCGGACCAGGTCGAGTATCTGGCAGCGCTGGCCCGCGAGCTCGACCTGATCGCCTGCGGCGGCAGCGACTATCATGCCTCCGGGAACCCTGGCGAGCCCGAGCCGGGGTCGGTAGGACCGCCGCTGGACGCCGTGGACGCACTCAGAGCGGCTAGCGGCAGGGCAGCCCCTTGACCGAAGGGATGGCGACGCGTTGACGGCGGTCCTCTTCATAGTCGGGGCTTACCTGTGGGGCTCGATACCTTCCGCATACCTCGCCGCCAGGTACTTCAGGAACATCGACATCCGCGAATACGGCTCGGGGAACGTCGGCGCGGCCAACGTCTTCAGCCAGCTCGGAAAGCGCGCGGGCTGGATTCTTGGCACCTTCGACTCGATGGGAAAGGGTGCCCTGCCCGTCTTCCTGGCCAACCTCTTGGATCAGAGCCTGGCTGTGCAGGCAGGCACAGGATTGGCCGCCATCGCTGGCCACAACTGGTCGCCCTACATCGGATTCACCGGCGGGCGCGGCGTCGCCACCGCCGTCGGAGTCGTTTTCGGCCTCTGGATGTGGCAGGAGTTTCTGATCCTCACCGTGGTATTGGGAGCCCTGGGGAGGATCATCTTTCGCGAGTCGGGATTTTGGACCTTCGTGGCTATGCTGATGCTTCCGGTCCTCGCGTATCTCTTCGACCGCCCACAAGAGATCGTGTACATGACCGTCGGTATCATGGTCCTGCTCATAGCCAAGCGGCTTACGGGGAACTGGGACCGGCCGCCGCCCGGCTCATCCGTGTGGCTGGTGCTGGTGTACAGGGTGTTGTGGGACCGCGACGTAGCCCGGCAGGCTCAGTGGACCGAGCGGCGCCCGCCTCCGGAGACCGAAAGGTCGAGCGATGTTGGAGCCTAGTCGCTGTCCACGACATCCGGACACGGAGACGAACCTGAGATGCGGCAGGTGCGAGGAGCCCATCTGCCCGAGCTGCATGGTCCATACTCCCGTCGGCTACCGATGTAAAGACTGCGCCCGCGTGAGGCCGCCGCCAACCTTCGACGTGAACAGCGTCTACCTGGCGCGAGGGATCGGCGCCTCGGTGGCTCTGGGCGTCGCCGGCGGGGCCATATTCTGGCTCCTGAGCCTTCTGCTCGGCAGCGTGGCGTTCTGGCAGGCTATCGCTTTCGCGGGCATCGGCTACATGATCGGTGAAGGCGTCAGCATCGCCGTCAACCGCAAGCGGGGGCGTAACCTGAAGCTCGTCGCCTCCGCCGGCGTCTTCTTGGCCTACGTCGTGAGCATTTGGCTTTTGTCACTGTCCGGGGTCGGGCCGTCCAGCTCCCTGTTCCTCGGGCTCATCGTCGGGTTCTACATTGCGATCAGACGCTTTTGAATCCCCGCTTGACCCGGCCGCAAAAGCGCTTCTTCGAGAAGTCCCTATTACCCTGACCCAAACACTTTTCGAAGCGGTTAGAGTTCTTGACACAAGACTTAGGCGCCGGTATCATTTCGAGTGCTAATTACGTAGAGGGTGTAGCTATATATGGACAGCTTGGACACGAAGATCATCGAGATGCTGCAGGACGATGGACGAGCCTCCAATGCCGGCATAGCCCGGCACGTGGGCGTTAGCGAGGGGACGGTCCGCCGGCGGCTCAAGCGGCTTATCCAAGAGGACTTCATCCGCGTCACGGCGGCGTTGGATCCGGCGAAGATGGGGTATGCATCGGAAGCGTTGATAGGTGTCCAGGTCGACCCCGACAAGGTCGAGCGAGTCGCAGAGGACCTGGCCGCACTCAAAGAGATAAGCTGGGTCAGTGTCACCACTGGAAGCTACGACATCTTTGCCTGGGCCGCTATGCAGACGGCTGAGAAGCTCGGCATCTTTCTGAGGACAAAAATCGGAACGATTCCAGGCGTGCGGCGCACCGAGACTTTCGTCAACCTCTCCGTAAAGAAACGCGGCTACGGCGTAACCGTCTGACCCCGCCACTCACCTGCGCCGATCACCGCGCCCGCGTCGGACGCTGGACGCGAGTCGTAGCCACTCGCCCGCTCCGGCTCTGCGCTTTTGCCAACCCGCGCCCATTGTCCGCGCCAGACGAAACGGCCCGCGCAGGTTCCCCAATCCAACGCACCTTGGACCGGGTATTTGGGGACCGAATATCTGGGCCCCGAAGCTCAGGCTGAACCGCCTCGCGCGGCCGGCGTGAGGCGCCTAAGACGAAGCTAACCGACCGGAGGACGTCGTTGCTGAAATCGATTGCTTGCGGGGACGTGCGGGCAAGCAACATCGGCCAGACCGTGACGCTGGCCGGCTGGGTTCACCGACGGCGCGACCACGGGAACCTAGTATTCATCGACCTGCGTGACAGCGGAGGCATCGTACAGGTCGTCTTCAACCCCGAGACGGCCCCGGACGCCCACGCGGCAGCCGAGGATGTGCGCAACGAGTGGGTCATCCAGGTGACCGGCGAAGTAACGAAGAGACCTCCGGGGACCGAGAATCCCAACTTGCCTACCGGGGACATCGAGGTGGCCGCAGCAGGGGCCGTGGTGCTGAACCCCTCCAAAACGCCGCCCTTCTACGTGAACGAGCAGAGCGACGTCGAGGAGCTCCTGAGGCTCCAGTTCCGCTACCTCGACCTGCGCCGTCCAGCCATGCGTGAGGCCATCGTGTTGCGGCACCGCGTGGTGAAGTACATTCGCGACTTCCTCGACCGGCGCGGTTTCCTGGAGATCGAGACTCCCATTCTCATCAAGAGCACGCCGGAGGGCGCCCGCGACTACCTCGTGCCCAGCCGCCTGCACCCGGGCCGCTTCTACGCTCTTCCCCAGTCCCCTCAGCAACTCAAGCAGCTCCTGATGGTCGCCGGCTTCGAAAGGTACTTCCAGATCGCCAGGTGCTTCCGCGACGAGGACCCCAGAGCCGACCGCCAGCCCGAGCATACGCAGCTCGACCTCGAGATGAGCTTCGTGGACGAAGAGGACGTGCTGGCACTGGCGGAGGAGCTGTTCACAGCCGTGGTCGAAGAGCTCGTCCCCGACAAGGCCGTGATCAAGCCCTTCCCACGGCTGACCTACGCGGAGTCGATGGCTCGGTTTGGCACGGACAAGCCCGACCTGCGGTTCGGCCTCGAGATGGCGGACCTATCGGACATCGCTGCCTCTACGGACTTCCAGGTCTTTCGCTCGGTCCTGGAGCGGGGCGGCATCGTGAAGGGATTCAGGGCGCCCGGATGCGCCTCATACTCGCGCAGGGAGGTCGACGGGCTCGTAGAGTTCGTCAAGTCCCGAGGCGCCCAGGGCCTCGTCTCCATCGCCCTCATGGGCGAGGGAGGGTCGCTGGAAGAACTGGGGCAAGACCAGGTCCGGTCCTCGGCCGCCAGGTTCTTGTCGCTGGATCAGGTCAAGGAGATCGCCCGCCGCACCGAGGCTGGCATCGGAGACCTCGTCCTGATAATCGCTGGGCCGTCCAAGTCCACCAACCTCGCGCTGAGCCTGCTTCGCCACGAGATGGGCCGCCGCCTGGGCCTGGGGGACCCGAACCTCCTGGCCTTCGCCTTCGTCACCGACTTTCCCCTCTTCGAGAGGAACGAGGAGGAGGAGCGCTGGGACGCGATGCACCACGCCTTCAGCATGCCCAAGGAGGGTCACGAGAAGCTCATCGAGAGCGATCCTGGCGCCGTAGTCGGCCGAATCTACGACATCGTCTGCAATGGCGAGGAGCTAGCCAGCGGCAGCATACGGAACCACAAGCGCGAGCTGCAGGAGCGCATCTTCAAGGTGCTGGGCTACACCCACGATGAGGTAGACGCTCGATTCAACCAGCTGCTCACCGCGCTGGACTACGGGGCGCCGCCCCACGGTGGCATCGCGCCGGGGATTGACAGGCTCATGATGATCCTCTACGGGCGAGAGAACATCCGCGACGTAATAGCCTTCCCCAAGACTCAGAGCGGCTTCGACCCGCTCTTCGAGGCGCCGGCCGAGGTCGAGCAGTCGCAGCTCGACGAGCTGCACATCAGGGTGGTCCCAGAGGGCTAAGCGACTAACTCAAGAGGGGAAATGCCTCGTTCCCACCCACCCACCCCCAGGGTCTTTGGCTCCTGGGGACACCAACGGGCTCTGCTATAATTCGTGCGCGCCTAGGCGTTTCATTGCCGGAATGAACTGCGGCTATCGTGACTTTGCTTGGAGACATCGCCGGTGGCACTACTGGGTACCTTGACAGACCACCTTCGCAGGGCCAATCCGCTCGTCGCCGATCCGCTGGTCGCGATCGGCTTTGCGAGCATGGCTCTCGGGTACGATCATCTAGACGAAGGCACGCGAGGCGAGCGCGTGAGCATGGCCCCTCTCGGTACAGCACGCGGCGCCGGCGCTCGATAAGCTGCGGGTATGCTCGAGCGTGTCAGAGGTAGCTACGCCGATCCCGCGAAAGCGCAGCAGTACGGACTCGCCGCGCTGCTGATCGCCACAGCTGCATTTGTAGTCATCGGCATCGGCAACGCTGTGGACCCACCAGAGCCCGGCACCGTCTATAAGAAAGAGGGCGCGGTCGGCATCCTGTTGGTGCTCGGACAGACACTCCCACTCGCGATCGCGCTCCGCTACCCGCTGACCGCGCTGGTCGTGATCATAGCATCATTCATGGCGCACACCGGCCTCAACCATGACGTGATCTGGGTCGTCCAGTTCGCGGCCGCCATCTCCTTCTTCATGGCAATTACCCGGGGTGGGAATCGCCAATCTTTTCTCGCGCTCTTGCTGGTCTACCTCGGCATCGTCGTCTCATTCGGCATATTCAGGGAGGTAGACAAAGTGGGCAACGTCTTGGTCCAGATGCTGCTTTTCGGCGGACTCTGGATCATCGGCAACCTGTTCCGTACGCGACGAATCCGGCTCGAGTCGACCGAGCAGGTGGTTGCAGTGCTGGAAGCCGAGCGAGACCGCCTTGCCCGAGAGGCTGTTCTGGACGAGCGTGCCCGCATCGCCCGCGATCTCCACGACATTATTGGGCATACGCTCAACCTCATCGTCGTCCAGGCGGGTGGCGCACGAGCGGTATTCAAGTCCAAACCGGACCAGGCGCTCGAATCCCTGAACTCCATCGAGACAACCGCGAGGGAGTCACTGTCAGACATGGAGCGCATGCTGGGGATTCTCCGGCCGCCGGAAGCCGAGGCGGCGCCGTACGGTCCGCAGCCAGGCCTGGGGCAGGTCGATAGGCTTGCCGAGCAGTTCACCGACGCGGGCCTGCCGGTGGAGGTGAGCGTAGCGGGGGAGCCGCATAAGCTCCCGACAAGCCTTGACCTCTCCGCATACCGGATCGTGCAGGAGGCCCTCACTAACGCCCTAAAGCACGCCGGTCCCGCCCGGGCGCGGGTAGCCATATCCTACCTCGCCGACAAGCTGGAGCTGGACATCGTTGATGATGGACAGGGCTCCGGCGATCACGGGCACGACGCAGGTGGAGGCCGGGGGCTGATCGGGATGAGGGAAAGGGTCTCCCTGTTTGGAGGCGAGCTGAACGTCGGTCCTGCCGCAGAGGGCGGATTCCACGTGCACGCCAGTCTGCCACTTGAAGAGAGTCGCTAGTGGGCATTGGGATCCTCATCGCTGACGACGAGGAACTCGTGCGTGCCGGGTTCCGCATGATCCTCGAGGCCGAGGACGACTTCGAAGTGCTTGGCGAGGCATCGAGTGGGACCGAGGCGGTTGAGATGGCCCGGTCGCTCCAGCCCGAAGTCATACTGATGGACATTCGCATGCCCGGTATGGACGGCCTGGAAGCGACGAAGCGGATAGTCGAGTCGGAGAGCACTAAGGACAGTAGAGTACTCATCCTCACCACCTTCGATGAGGATGAGTACGTGTACGGGGCCCTGCGCGCAGGTGCCAGCGGCTTTTTGCTCAAGCGGACCCCGGCGGCGACCCTGGTCGAAGGCATCAGGGTGATCGCAGACGGCGACGCGCTCCTGGCACCCTCGGTGACCCGCCGGCTGATCGACCAGTTCGCCCGCTCCCCGGAGCCTGGTAAGCCTGAGGCGAAGGCCCTGCAGCTCCTCAGCCCGCGGGAACGAGAGGTGCTCACTCTCGTTGCCAAGGGCTTGTCTAATAGCGAGTGTGCCGAGCAGCTCTTCATGAGCGAGGGCACCGTCAAGACGCACGTGAAACGCATCTACACGAAGCTCGACCTCCGCGACCGCACGCAGGCGGTCATCTTCGCCTACGATGCAGGCATGGTCGACCCCAAAAGCGCCTGAAAGGCTGGATGTTCCCTGAGTCCTTGATTGCATCGGGGCTCAGAACACGGACCATATCTGGTCATTCGGAGAGCCACACCTTCCCCGACCTCGGCCCCTCACACGAGTAGGGTCGAGTCGTTACCCCTACCGTGTACCTCTGGAGAGGTACTTCGCCGCAAGCCTTGTCCCTCCAAAGTGGACGGCAATTTCCCCCCACAGGGAGACGCCAGCAATGATGCCGGGCGGTATCGTTGGTCCCACACTAATCACGGAGGAGGCCAAGAATGTTTGAAGCAATGAGGAGATACGCGAACAGGACTTCGGAAGGCGTCAAAGCTGGAGACGGCCAGCGTGCCGGCGACGCGCCCGCCGTGTCGTTCACCGGCCGCGTCGCCGGATGGAGCGCCCGCCACGCCTGGCTAACCCTGGGGGTCTGGGTACTTGTCCTGTCGGGCGCATTTCTGCTCGCCGGTAATCTGAACCTCACGGGCGAAGGTGGTGTCGAGTCCACTGACGCACGGCGAGCCAGCGCCCTAATCGAGGCAGCAAGTGGCGAGGAACCTCGCGCCGAAGAGTTTGTGCTCGTCGAGGCTAACGACGGACCGATCAATGAGGAGCTGTTTGCATCAGTCGTCAACTCGATCGTCACAGAGATGCGTGCACTTCCGATCGTCGACGATGTGGCCAGCTACCAGGACGGAGCAGACTCCCTGCGCACGTCCGACGGTCGCATGGCGCTTATCCAGGTAACCACCTCCCTCGGCCAGAGCGATGACCTCGAGCCGGCAGACTCTGTCCTGGCGGTAGTTGAGGAAGCGAACAACAGCTCCGGCCTTCGCGTTACCACGATCGGCAATATGAGCGTGGAGCGCCTGTTCGGCGAGATGGCCGACGAGACGTTCCAGAAAGGCGAGATGATTGGCATCCTCACGGCGCTGGTGATCATGCTGGCTGTCTTCGGTGCCGTCGTGGCGGCCTTGATCCCTGTGCTGCTCGCCATCGTCGCCGTTTTAACGGCAGTCGGGATCATCGCGATCATCAGCATGATCCGGGAACTGAACGAGTTCACCGTCATCGTGACCACAATGGTCGGCCTCGCCGTCGGCATCGACTACACGCTCTTCATCGTTCAGCGCTTCCGCGAGGAGCGTGACCGCGGTCTTGAGCGCTACGATGCGATCACCATGGCCGGCGCCACTGCCAGCCGCACCGTGCTCTTCTCGGGGGTCGCCGTTGCCATAGCGCTCGCAGGCATGCTGATCATGCCCGACATACTGTTCAAGAG